>SCRU01000058.1 GCA_004323695.1 Burkholderiaceae bacterium | reverse complement strand
GGCGGCGGATAGATGAAGTTGCCGGTGAACTTCTGCCGGTCCAGATCGACTTCACCGCCGACCTGCGGCAGCGTCGCGGCCCTGGCCATGCCGGCCATGGCCTGGGCGCGGGCCAGCCGGGCCTGAGCGAGTCCCATGCTCGGGCTGCTGGTCAGCGCCTGCGCAACGAGCCGGTCCAACTGTGCATCGCCGAACCCGCGCCACCAATCAGCGGACACGGCAGGCGCCGGCGCGGTGTCGGCGGCCAGGCCCAGCGAGGCCGGACTGCGCATCTTGGCTTGCGCCGGCGCAACGCCGGACATGTCGGCGCAGGCTCCAAGGCCCAGCGCCAGCACGAGCACGCCCAGCTTGAGCGGGCGCAGGGATTCAGTCCTGCGGGTCTTGTTGTTTTTCATTCGATTCTCCAGCCGCCGCAAGAGCCTGGGCGTTGTCCAGGATGCGGTGCATATAACCTTTGAGTGTTTCCCATTCCTCGTGGGTGAAACCTGCCAGGCAGGCGTTCTGGATGCGGGCCAGCACCACCGGAATCTTCTGCGCGGCCTCGCGCCCTTCTTCGGTCAACTGCAGCTTGACCACGCGGCGGTCGTGCGACGAGCGCTGGCGGCTGCACAAGCCCTTGGCCTCGACCCGGTCCAGCAGCCGCGTCATGGCACCGGCGTCCAGCCCGCACTCGCGCGCCAACCCGGCTGCGGTGTCGGCGTCGCCCACAAACAGCTTGACCAGGGGAACCCACTGCGCGTTCGTCAGCCCATAAGGCTCCATCTCGCGCTCGATCGCGTGCGACGAATAGGCCACGATCTTCTTCATCAGGTGGCCGACGCTGGTCTCCGCGAAGTAGTTGTCCGCGTGATAGAACTCGACCGCGGGCGACGCCTCCGTGGCGTCGCCCGCGTTGGTCATGTCTTTTGCATTCATGTCAAAAATTATAATTGACTAAGCAATCATTGTCAAGGCTATCTCTGCAAAGGCAAGTTGTTCGCTACACTGTTCTCATGGTTACTTCCCTCACCGACGCCCGCAAGGGCTCCCCGCGCTCCCTGTCCGGCCTGCTGCCGTTTCTGCGGCCCTACCGCGGCCGCATTGCGCTGGCGCTGCTGTTCCTGGTGCTGGCGGCGACGGCCACGCTGCTCTTTCCGCTGGCGCTGCGCGGCCTGATCGACGGCGGCCTTATCAAGGTAGACAAGGGAGCCCAGGTGATGGCGCTGCGCGAGCATTTCTTCGCGCTGTTCGCCGTGGCCGTGGCGCTGGGGCTGTTTTCGGCGGGACGCTTCTACATGGTCAGTTGGCTCGGCGAGCGCGTCACCGCCGATATCCGCAACGCGGTTTATGCCCATGTGCTGCGCCAGAGCCCGGAGTTTTTCGAGACCACCCAGACCGGCGAAGTGCTCTCGCGCCTGACCGGCGACACGACGCTGGTGCAGACCGTGGTCGGCTCGTCGCTGAGCATGGGGCTGCGCAACACCGTGATGGGTGTGGGCGCACTGGCCATCCTGATCTGGACCAATCCGTATGTGATGTTCACGGTGTTCGTGATCCTGGTGCTGATCGTGCTGCCCAGCCTGTGGTTCGGCCGGCGTGTGCGCCGGCTTTCGCGCGCCAGCCAGGACCGCATCGCGGACGCCAGCGCGATCGCCGCCGAGGTACTCAACGCGATTCCCGTCGTGCAAAGCTACACCGCCGAAGAGCGCGAGGCGGCGCGCTTTGGCGCCTCCACCCAGAACGCCTTCCTGACCGCGGTGCACCGTTCGAAGGCGCGCTCGGTGCTGGTCGCGTTCATCATCATTGCTACCAGTGCGGCGCTGCTATGGGGTCTGTACCAGGGCACGCAGGCAGTGATGGCGGGGCAGATGTCGGCCGGCCATCTGGGCGAGACGGTGCTCTACGTGATCATCCTGGCGAGTGCGTTCGCGGTGCTCGGCGAGGTCTATGGCGACCTGCTGCGCGCGGCTGGCGCGACTGAGAGGTTGATGGAATTGCTGGAATCCCGCTCGCCGATCTTTTCACCCTCAAAAGCGGTGAAAGTCACTGCCACCACTATCGGAAGCGCTATAAACCTGGAAGCAATCACATTCCACTATTCCTCGCGGCCAACACAGGCCGCGCTGACCGACTTCAATCTCTGCGTCGCGCCCGGCGAAACGGTGGCGCTGGTCGGCCCCAGCGGCGCGGGCAAGAGCACGGTGTTCCAGCTGCTGCTGCGCTACTACGACCCCGGCGCGGGCACGATCGCACTCGATGGCGTGGCCACGCGCGAGATGAGCTTGCACGACCTGCGCCAGCGCATCGGCATCGTGCCGCAGGACGCGGTGATCTTCTCGGCCAGCGCGCTGGAAAATATCCGCTACGGCCGACCCAATGCCAGCGACGAGCAGATACGGGCCGCCGCCCTGGCCGCGTTCGCGCACGAGTTCATCACGGCGCTACCCGAGGGCTACGACACCTTTCTGGGCGAGCGCGGCGTGCGATTGTCCGGCGGCCAGCGCCAGCGCATCGCGATCGCACGCGCCATGCTGAAGAACCCGCCGCTGCTGCTGCTTGACGAGGCCACCAGCGCCCTGGACGCCGAGAGCGAGCGCATGGTGCAGGCGGCGCTGGAGTCGGCCATGCAGGGCCGCACCACGCTCGTCATAGCGCACCGTCTGGCCACCGTGCAGCAGGCCGGCCGCATCGTGGTGATGGACCACGGCCGCATCGTGGAACAGGGCACGCACGAGTCGCTGGTCGCGCTGGGGGGCACCTATGCCAAGCTCGCCGCGTTGCAGTTTTTGAGCTGAAGCGGCGCGCCCGACGCCTTGAGCCGTTGGCGGGTTTTCTCTAAAGCGCGTGTATCCAGGCCGCCATCTCGTCGGCCACGCGAATCACCAGGTTCGGCTGGCCCGCGAGATAGTGGTTCCCCCCGGGAATATCCACGTTGCGGATGCGCGAGGCGCCGGCCACCAGCCAGGCCGCGCGTGTGCTCGGGAACGTGGACTGGTCTGCCGTGTAGGTACACAGCAGCACCGGTACGCTGGTTTTCGCGAGGTTCTCCGGCCCGTCCGCGCGGCTGCGCGATGACCATTGCGACAAAAAGCCGGTGAGCGAGGTCAGGCGCCCCATCTGGCTGGCCGCGTAGTTGACGGCACGCGCGCCGGCAAAGCCGCTGCCCCAGACGCTGCCGACCTGCCGGTCGTTCGGATCGAGACCGAGATCGAGGAAGCGCGGATCGGCGTGGGTGCGGTAAATAATGAAAGTCTGATCTCGTGGGCTACCGGGCACGCGGCGTCCTTCCCCGGCGCGAAGTTCGCGCAGGCGCGTCCAGACCCAATCCTCGATGCGCGCCAGGCGCGTGCGCTGTGCGGCCTGAAAGCGCGCCAGGAACTGCGTGGTGTAAGGCGGCGCATTGGCCGTCCCGTAGAGATCGAGCGCCGGGTCGGCGGCCAGGGGGTCCTGTTCGTCGGTGACCGAAGGGTCGATCCAGTGGCGCATGAGCGTGGAACGGCCTTCGTGCGCGGCGCACAGCGCCAGTCCGTCCACGGGTGGCAGATCGGACGGCACAAGCCCGGCCGGATCGCCGTCGATCAGCGTGTCGATTGTCAGCCGCTCGGCCTGCGCCTGGTAGAAGCTCGCCAGCGAAGCGCCGCCCGAGTTGCCGATCAGCACCACCTTCTCGTAGCCCTGCGCGCGCAACCACTGGACACCCGCACCCAGGTCCTGGATCACTCGCTCCATCAACAGCAGCGTATCGTTGCCCGCGTAGCGCGAGTTCAGACCCACGCAGCAGATCCCCCGCTGCGCCAGCGGCAGCGTGAGGTAGTGCCCCATGAAGTTGCTTGCGGGATGCATCACAATGGCGGCCGCCCTTTTCGGACCAGCCGGCGCAGCATAGGCCCCATAGATACGCGGGCGCAGCAGTTGCAGGCCGGACTGGCTCTCCAGCGCGGCACCGGGCTTCACATCGATCACGGCAAGCTGCAATTCGGGCATGGGGCGTCTGTCGTCTGGCAGGGGCTCGTCCCGAGTTGTACCTTATTCCGCAAACAGGTCGAGCACGGTCTGACGCAGCCAGCGGTTGGCCGGATCGGCTTCGAAGCGCCGGCTCCAGTGCAGCGACACGGTGAAGTCGCGCAGCGGGAACCTCGGTTCAAGAATCGCAAATTCCCCGGCGGCATTGAATTCACGCGCGATATTGCGCGGCATCACGACGCCCAGGTCGGTGGCCTTGACGACCGCCGGGAGCACCAGATAGTGGGTGGTCGTCATGCGCAACTGCCCCTCCAGCTTGAGCATTTTCAGAATGCGCAACGTATCGCTGTGCGAGCGCACCGCCACCAGTTCGACGCGCCGCAACTGGGCAACCGTCGGCGGCTTGCCGCGACTGGATACCGCCAGCGGATGGCCGGCGCGCACCAGCAAGACATAGCGGTCGTCAAACAGCCGCTCACGCCGGGTTTCGGTCACCGTGGGCAGAAACCCGACGGCGAAGTTCAGGTGCCCGCTGTCGAGTTCAGGAACCACGCGCTGCGGCTCCAGCTGCACCATTTCGAGTCGCAGACCGGGCGCGACCTTCATGATCTGGCGCATCAGCGGCGGCATGAACACGCGCTCGCCAATATCGCTCATGTGCAGCCGCACCAGGCGCCGTGAATGGGCCGGATCGAACTGCTCGTTCTCCGTCAGCGCGTGTTCAATGGCCGACAATGCAAGCTGAACCGCCGCGGCCAGCCGCTCGGCACGGGGCGTCGGCTTGACGCCGCCCGGTGCGCGCTCGAACAACGGGTCCTTGAGCAGCACGCGCAGGCGGGTCAGGCCCTGGCTGGCCGCCGGCTGCGTGAGATCGAGCAGTTCGGCGGCGCGACTGACATTGCGCGTGCGGAAAACGGTTTCAAACAGGCGCAACAGGTTCAGGTCAATGTCTTTGATATGCATTTATCTAATACCAAATAGTCTAGTTATTTTATTGATTTATACCGCCGTTGCCCCGAAGATCGACCGATGCCTGCCGGTATCAAAACACCCGTTGACGCGATCGCGTCAACTGAAAAAACAAGCGTGCGCGAAGCCGTGCTGGGTTTGCTGCGTGGTTTCAACATCACCTCCATCTTCGGCAACCCGGGGTCCACCGAGCTGTCGCTGTTCCTCGATTTCCCGTCCGATTTCCGCTACGTCCTGGGCCTGCAGGAGTCGGTGGTGGTGGGCATGGCGGATGGTTACGCGCAGGCCACGCACAACGCGTCCTTCGTGAATTTGCATTCCGCCGTTGGCGTCGGGCACGCCATGGGCAATATATTCACGGCGTACAAAAACCGCACGCCCATGATCATCACGGCCGGCCAGCAGTCGCGCTCCATCCTGCCGTTCGATCCATTCCTGTTCTCCAACCAGGCCACCGAACTGCCCAAGCCCTACGTCAAATGGAGCTGCGAGCCGGCTCGCGCCGAAGACGTGCCGCTGGCCATTGCCCGGGCCTACTACATCGCCATGCAGGAACCGCGCGGGCCGGTGCTGGTCTCGGTACCCGCGGACGACTGGGAAAAGCCCACCGAGCGGGTGCTACCGCGGGTGGTCAGCACCGAATCGCGGCCCGAGCCGCGGGTGCTCGAGCAGATCGGCGCGGCGCTCGACGCCAGCGCCAGACCCGCCCTGGTCATTGGCGCCGCGGTGGACCGTGGCAACGCCTGGGAGGAAGTGCTTCGGTTGGCCGAGCGCCACAACACGCGGGTCTGGGCCGCCCCCATGTCGGGGCGCTGCGGTTTTCCGGAAGACCACCGTCTGTTTGCCGGTTTCCTGCCGGCGATGCGCGAGAGCATCGTGCGCCTGCTCGCCGGCCACGACGTGATTTTTGCCGTCGGCGCGCCCGTCTTCACCTACCACGTGGAAGGCGCGGGCCCCCATGTGCCCGGCGGTGCTGCGCTGTACCAGTTGATCGACGATCCGACCATTGCCGCCTGGGCGCCCACGGGCACGTCGGCGGTTGGCAACATCCGCCTGGGGGTGCTCGATCTGCTGGCGCGCCCGGCACCCGCCCCGCGCGCCCTGCCGCCGATGCGTTGTGCCCCGCCGAGGGCCGAGCCCTCCAAGCCGATGTCGGTGCCCTATGTATTGCAGACGCTGGCCGAGCTGCGCGATCCGGCCTCCATCGTGGTCGAAGAGGCGCCCAGTTCGCGCGCGGCCATGCACGACTATCTGCCGATCCTGCGCAGCGAAACCTTCTACACCATGTGCAGCGGCGGCCTCGGTCACGGCCTGCCCGCCGCCGTCGGCGTCGCGCTGGGAAAGCCCGGCACCCGCGTGATCGGCCTGGCGGGCGACGGCTCCGCCATGTATTCGATCCAGGCCCTGTGGAGCGCCGCGCAGTTGAATTTGCCGATTACTTTCGTGATTCTGAAAAACCGCCGTTACGCCGCGCTGCAGGAATTCGCCCCCACGTTCGGCTTCAAGCCGCACGACACACTGGAGGGCACAGCCCTGCCGGATCTTGACTTCGTCGCGCTGGCCAAAGGCCATGGCTGTGCCGCAGTGCGCGTCAGCGATGCCGCGCTGCTGCGCGAAGCCTTGCACCAGGCGCTGCGCTCGAACGGCCCGATCCTGGTCGAAGTCGATGTGCGCTGAACACTGCCGCCTGAAAACGAGCCTCCGGGTCACCCTGAAATTATCGTAAGGAGACTTGCCATGCACATGATTTCCCTCTTGATCAACGGCGAACGTCAGCAGGCCGGCAACCGGGCGACGTTCGACCGGCTCAACCCGCTGGACGGCAGCGTGGCGACACGCGCCCCTGCCGCGACGCCGGCCGATGCCGTGGCCGCTGTGGAGGCCGCCGCCCGGGCTTTTCCGGCGTGGGCCGCCACCGGTCCCGGCGAGCGCCGCGCGCTGCTGACCAAGGCCGCGCATGCGCTGGAAGCCAAGGCCGCGGCCTTTGCCTCGGCCATGGCCGATGAAACCGGCTCATCCGGCCTGTGGGCCGGCTTCAACGTGCACCTGGCGGCCGGAATTCTGCTGGAGGCGGCGGCGCTGACCACCCAGATCGGTGGCGACGTCATCCCCTCCGATGTGCCCGGCAGCCTGTCCATGGGTGTACGCCAGGCCGCAGGTGTGGTGCTGGGCATGGCACCCTGGAACGCACCCGTGATTTTGTCGGTGCGCGCGGTCGCCGTGCCGCTGGCTTGCGGCAACACGGTGGTGCTCAAGGGATCGGAGCTTTGCCCCGCAACGCATGGCCTGGTCATCGAAGCACTGCAAGAGGCCGGGCTGCCTCCCGGCGTGGTCAACTTCATCACAAACGCCCCGTCCGACGCCGCGGCCGTGGTGCACGCCATGATTGCCCACCCGGCCGTCAAGCGCGTGAACTTCACCGGCTCCACCCGTGTCGGCAAGATCATTGCCGCCACCTGTGCCCAGTATCTCAAGCCGGTCGTGCTGGAGCTGGGCGGCAAGGCGCCCCTGCTGGTGCTGGACGACGCGGACCTGGAGGCCGCCGTGAACGGTGCGGCCTTTGGCTCATTTGCCAACTCGGGGCAGATCTGCATGTCCACCGAGCGCATCATCGTGGACAGCAAAATCGCCGACGATTTCGTTGCGCGCCTGGCGGCGAAGGCGACCGCCCTGCCGCTGGGCGATCCGCGCAAGGGTCCAGTGGTGCTGGGATCGGTGGTGGACATGAGCACGGTCAACCGCTGCAATGCCCTGATCGACGACGCCGTGGCCAAGGGTGCCCGGCTGGTCTGCGGCGGCAAGGCGGACAACACGCTGATGGCGGCGACCCTGCTCGATCATGTGACCCCGCAGATGAAAATTTACAGCGAGGAGTCCTTCGGGCCCGTCAAAGGCATCGTGCGGGTCAGTGGCACGGAGGAAGCGATCGCCTGTGCCAACGACAATGCATACGGCCTGTCCAGCGCCGTGTTTGGCCGCGACGTCGCGCGCGCCCTGCAGGTTGCGCAACGCATCGAGTCGGGCATCTGCCACATCAATGGCCCGACGGTGCACGATGAACCACAGATGCCGTTTGGCGGTGTCAAAGGCAGCGGCATTGGGCGCTTTGGCGGCCGGGCCGGCATCGATGCCTTCACCGACCTGCGCTGGATCACCGTGCAAACCACGCCGCGTCACTACCCCTTTTGACGTCCGCACCGCACGCTTTCATGGCGCCGCCCGTTATCCCAACACTCATCGCCGCGCGGGGGCTGCATAGCGTTTTCCCGCTTGTTTGGCGAGCACCGCTGATGTGAAATTGGCCCGCTAACCCGAGCGGCCCGCACAGACGAGCCGAAGCGGGTTTCCGGCAGAGTTTTCCTTCGAGCCCAGCGTTCCAACCGTTTGATCCCTCCATCCAAAATTCATCAGGAGACATGACATGCGTTACACCCCACTCAACGATCTGCTCGCAAAACTCTCGGGCCATGCTGGCCGCGCGGCAATCGCCGGCGCTGCCGCATTGATGCTGTTCGGCACAGCCGCGCACGCACAGGACAAACCCGTGCATCTCAAATTGTCTTCCTGGGTTCCGCCGCAGCATCCACTGAACCCGTCGCTGATCGCGTGGGCCAAAGATATCGAGAAGGAATCCGGAGGCAGCATCACCGCAACGCTGTACCCGTCCGAGCAACTCGGCAAGGCCTTTGACCACTACGACATGGCGCGCGACGGCATCGCGGACTTTGCCTATGTCAATCCGGGCTACCAGCCAGGACGCTTTCCCATCATCGCCGGCGCCGGGCTGCCCTTCCTGTTCTCCAACGCCAAAGGTGGCTCGGCCGCCATCGACGCCTGGTATCGCCCCTATGCAGCCAAGGAAATGAAGGACGTGCATTTTTGCTTCGCGTTCGTACATGACCCGGGCACCTTCCATTCGCACAAGAAGATCGTGTGGCCCACCGACATCAAGGACATGAAGATCCGTCCGGCCACGAGCACGATCGGCCAGCTTGTCACCTCCCTGGGGGGCACCAATGTGCAGGCCTCGGCGCCGGCCGCCCGCGACGCGCTGGCACGCGGCGTGGCCGACGCCATCACCTTTCCGTGGGGTTCCATTGTGCTGTTCGGCATCGACAAGGTGGTGAACTACCACATGGACGTGGCGCTCTACACCACGCCGTTCGTGTGGGTGATGAACAAGGACAAGTACAACGCCATGTCGCCGGCGCAAAAGAAGGTGATCGACGACCACTGCACCACCCAGTGGGCCGAGAAGGTCGCTTCCCCCTGGGCGGACTTCGAGCGTGCCGGACAGGCCAAGATCGCGGCCGAGCCAGGACACGACATCTACAAACTGACGCCGGAGCAACTCGCTGCGTGGCACAAGGCGGTCGCTCCGGTCGAAGCCGAGTGGGCCAAGACGGTGCGCAAGGACGGCTACGATCCCAAGGTGGTCATGGAGTCGCTCAAGCAGGAGCTGGTGAAGTACGGAGCCGGCCAACAATGACCGGATCGATGCCCACCAAGCGTGCAACGAATGGATAGCGGCCGACAGGGCGCCGCGCCGGCGGCCATGAAACGCGATTTCATGGACCGCATCATCGACACCATCGAGTGGCTGGCGGCGCTGTTCATCGGCATTGTCGCGCTCGATATTTTTGTGTCCGTGGTGCTGCGCAAGTTCTTCGACACCTCGATCCCGGACAGCTACGACTTCGGCAAGCTCCTGCTGGGCACGCTGATCTTCTGGGGCATTGCAGCCACCAGCTACCGGGGCACCCACATTACCGTCGATCTGGTGTGGAGCGGCGCGAGCGCGCGCGGCAAGCGCTACATCGACGTGTTCGCAACGCTGGTGCTGCTTTTTGTCGTGACCGTGCACACCTACGCCATTTTCGACAAGGTGCGCGCAACCTACCACGACCACGTGCAGACCTTCGACCTGAACCTGCCCGTGTGGCCGCTGTATGCGCTGGCCTGGGTGGGTGATGCATCCGCCGTGCTGCTGATCGCCATCCGCACCTGGCAATTGATCTTCCGGCCGGAGCGGCTCGCCGAACTGGAGCGTGGCCGGGAAGCCGAACGGGCATGAACCCATGACGATCCAGATTGTTTTTAGAGGCATGCGATGAGCAACGACATGGTCGCCCTCGTCGGCTTCGCGGTGCTGTTTTTGTTGATGCTCGCGCGTGTGCCGGTGGGCATGGCCATGGGCCTGGTGGGCGTGACCGGCTACAGCTATATCGTGGGCGGCGGGCCGGCCTTGAAACTGGTCAGCCTGACATCGATGCGCACCGTCACCGACTACACCTTCGGCGTGATTCCCATGTTCATGCTGATGGGCGCGTTCGTGTCCGCGTCGGGCCTGTCGAAGGAGATATTCCGCGCGGCGGACGCCTTCATCGGCCACCTGCGCGGCGGCCTGGGGATTGCCACCATCGTCGCTTGCGGCGGCTTCGCCGCGATTTGCGGCTCATCGGTGGCAACCGCCGCGACGTTCTCGGTCGTCGCGTACCCGGAGATGCGCCGCTTTCGCTACCCGCAGTCGTTTTCGGCCGGCGTGATCGCCGCCGGCGGCACGCTCGGCGCCATGCTGCCGCCCTCCACGGTGCTGGTCGTCTACGCGATCCTGACCGAGCAGGACATCGGCAAGCTTTTCATGGCCGGCATCCTGCCCGGCCTGCTGGCCATGACGATGTACGTCATCACGGTCAATCTCATCGTCAAGTTCAAGCCGGACCTGCTGCCCGCGGGCGAACTCAGACCCTGGGCCGAGCGCGCGCAGGCGCTCAAGACCGTGTGGGCGCCGCTGGCCCTGTTCATCTTCGTCATTGGCGGCCTGTACGGCGGATTCTTCACGCCGACCGAGGCGGGCGGCGTGGGCGCAAGCGGCGCCTATCTGCTGGGCGTGATGCGTGGCAAGCTGGATCGCAAGAAGACGCGCGAAGCGCTGCTGCAGGCCACGCGCACCACGGCGGCGGTGTTCACGGTGCTGATTGGCGCGCTGCTGTTCGGGTACTTTCTCACGATCACGCAGGCGCCGCAGAGGCTCACCGAATTCCTCACCGGCCTGGGCATCGGCCGCTACGGCGTGCTCGCGCTGATGATGGTCACGTTCCTGATTCTAGGCAGCCTGATGGACGCGATGGCCATGATCATCCTCACGGTTCCCATCGTCTTTCCGGTCATCACCGCGATGGGATTCGATCCGATCTGGTTCGGCATCATCATCGTGATGACGGTGGAACTGGGCCTGATTCACCCGCCAGTCGGGATGAACGTGTTCGTGATCAAGAGCGTCGTCAAGGAAGTGAGCTTCAGCACGATTTTCAAGGGCGTGCTGCCGTTCATCGTCACCGACATCCTGCGGCTCGTCATCCTGATCGCGTTCCCCGCCATCGCACTGTGGCTGCCGCAGCACATGGGTTGAGGGCGGCCGCCGCAGCGGGCTCCTACTGGGTCTTCGCGCCCGCCTTGAACCAGCGCGCGAACTCGTCGCGCTCCTGATCGGTCATGCCCGTAGCGTTGTTCATGGGCATGACCCGGTTCACCACGACTTGCTGGTACATGTCCTGCGCGTGCTCCTTGATCAGCGCGGGCGAGGTGAACTGAATACCTTTCATCTGCACAGTCGTCCCGTGGCACATGAAGCAGCGCTGCGCCACGATCTTCTGCACCTGTTCAAAGGAAACTTCGGATGCAGCCCCCGCCGCGCCTGCATTTGCGGCTACTGAATTTGTAGTCTTCGGCTGGATCCAGAGAATCACGCCCGCGATCACCAGCACGCCCACCAGCGCATACGGCAGCGGATTGCCGTTCCGACCCAGCTTGAAGCCGTGGCGCATCACGAAGAACTGGCGAATCGCGGCGCCGGCAAACATCATGAGAATCAGGACGATCCAGTTGTGCGGATCTCCGTACGCGAAGCTGTAGTGGTTGGACAGCATGGCGAACACCACGGGCAGCGTGAAATAGGTGTTGTGCACGCTGCGCTGCTTGCCGCGCTTGCCGTGAATCGGATCCACCGGCTGGCCCGCCTTGATCGCCGCGACGACCTTGCGCTGTCCCGGGATGATCCAGAAAAACACGTTGGCGGACATCGACGTCGCCAGCATGGCCCCCATCAACAGGAACGCCGCTCGCCCTGCAAACATGTGACAGGCCAGCCAGGACGCCACGCACACCAGCAACAACACGAGCGCGCCGACGATGGCGTCACCATTGTTGCGCTGGCCGAACAGGCGACAGATGCCGTCGTACAGCAGCCAGAACACCACCAGGAACGCCAGCGCCGCGATCACGGCGACCGCAGGTGTCAAATCCATGACCGATTTGTCGACCAGGAAGATGCCCGCGTTCCACAGATAGGACACCGTCAGCAGGGAAAACCCCGTGAGCCAGGTCGTATAGCTTTCCCAGTAGAACCAGTGCAGATGATCCGGCAGTTTGGGCGGCGAAACGTTGAACTTGACCGGGTGATAGAAGCCGCCGCCGTGCAGCGCCCAGAGTTCACCGTTCACCCCCTGCGACTTTTCGTAATCGCCAACCGGCGGCGTCAGGTTGCTGTCCAGAAAAACGAAGTAAAACGAGGAACCGACCCAGGCAATGGCGGTGATGACGTGGGCCCAGCGCAGCAGCAGGTTGGCCCAGTCGAGAAGGTAGCTTTCCATGTTTCTCAACCTCGCGGCAAGGCGCCGCAAAATGATTCCAACCTGCTCACCACGGCGGGCGCTGTAAGCAGAAATTTGGCCACGCACAAGGGAACACTGACATTCCCCGGCTCCGCTGCGACCTGTTTACAGAAAGTGTATACAATTTTGCCCGGGCAATCCAGCCCCTGGCATTCACGTTTTATAGGTGTAAACCCTATATCGCCAATTGCAGCAGCTGTGCGGCAACCGCCACGGCAATCACCTCGGGCTCCTTTCCGGCAATGCCGGGCACGCCGATCGGGCAGGTGACCTGCGCCAGTTCACCCGCGCTGTAGCCGCGCGCCTCGAGGCGGTGCCGGAACGTGGCCCATTTGGTCTTGCTGCCGATCAGTCCGATGTAGGGCAGATCGCCCCGCGCGCGCTGGCGCTGCAGGCAGGCGGCCACGATGTCCAGGTCTTCCGCATGGCTGAAACTCATGATGAGCACGCGCGAGTTCGGCGCCAGGTCCCGCACCGCCGACTGCACCGGATCGGAGTATTCGCAGGTGATGTCCACCGGAACCTCGCCGGGAAAGATGCCGTCCCGGCTGTCAATCCAGGTGAGTGCGAACGGCAGGTTGGCGATGACGCGAGCCAGCGCGGCGCCCACGTGTCCGCCGCCAAACAGTGCCACCGGCGTCAGCTGCGGCGTCAGGCGGTGGCGCAGTGCCGGCACGTCGGCCGTCGACACCGGCTCGAACTGCAGATGCACCACGCCGCCGCAACATTGGCCCAGGCTGGGTCCCAACGCGAATCGCAACACCTCGTCACCCGTCGCGCCGGCGAGCCGCGCGCGCGCGGCATCCAGAGCCTGAAACTCCAGGTGCCCGCCGCCAATGGTGCCAATCACATCATTCGCGAACACCCCCATCCAGGCGCCGCGCTCGCGCGGGGCGGAACCCTTCGTGGACGCGACGCTGACCAGTACGGCGCGCTCGCTGGCGAGCCGGGTCAGGAATAGTTCTGCCGAAGTCACAAACCGATACCTCTTTGCGCAAACCTGCGGCATGCCCACGGGCCGAATTCGGGCACAGTATGCTCCACGCTCTTCAAGGCTCCGGCCATCACCCTGCACCCCTCGCCGACATGCCCAACTTCCGCTCTCCCTGGTCTGAAACGACATCCCACACGCGCGTAATGAGCCGGCGCCTGCTGCTGGCCAGCGGCAGCGCCGCGGCAGCCGCGGCCTTGATCGCCGGCTGCAAAAGCGCACCGGAACGGGCGCCTGAAAGGGCCCCCTCGGCCGCACCTGGCGCGCCCCCCCGCATGCCGCCCCCCTCCAACGCGACCACCGCACGCGCGTACCGGCTGGATGCGGCACGCCACCTGTACGCACTCAACGCGGACAGAATCTACCAAGGCAAGATGCCACCCCTGTTGTACGCCATCGGCGTGTTGCAGGTTGACATCGGTGGCCGCGGCCAGGTGCTGCGCATGCGCTGGATGCGCGCGCCCACCCAGGCGCCCGAGGTCATGGTGGAAATCGAGCGCACGGTGCGGCAGGCAGCGCCATTTCCGGTTCCGCTGCGGCTTGGCAAGGTCACCTACACCGATGTCTGGTTGTGGGACAAAAGCGGCCGGTTCCAACTGGACACCCTGACCGAAGGGCAACTGGGCGCGGAGCCCGGATAGTCGTCGGCCGCCGTGTCTCACGAGCCGCGGTAGGTCGAATAGCTCCATGGGCTGACCAGCAGCGGCACGTGATAGTGCTGATCGGTCTGGGCCACCCCGAAGTCGAGGCTGACCTTGCCCAGAAAATTGGGCTCGGGCAACTTCACGCCGCGCGCCTTGAAATAGCCGGCTACGTCGAACACCAGTCGGTAGGTGCCCTTGCGCAGCGTGTTGTTGTCGTACAGCGGGCCGTCCGAACGCCCGTCGCTGTTCAGAACCAGCTTGCGCACCAGCGTCGCCGTGTCGCCGCTGGTCGTGAAAAGCTCAACGGCCATGCCCGCCGCGGGACAGCCGTGCATCGTATCCAGTACATGTGTGCTCAGGCCCATGTGTATTCCGATCAATCAGGTTTGAAGGGGAGATCGCCAAAATTGGTCGACAGAAGTGTATACACTTTTCCAAAATACCGCTATCATGACCTTCATGCAATCATCGACCACCAGCTCCATTGTGGAAGCTCTGACGCGTGCCATCGTGGAGCATCGGCTGCAGCCGGGCGCCAAACTCGCCGAGCAGAAGCTGGCAGACCACTTCGGCGTGTCCCGCACCCTGGTGCGCCAGGCGTTGTTCCAGCTCGCCCAAAATCGGCTGGTCCGAATGGAGCCGGCGCGCGGCGCATTCGTCGCCGCGCCGCCGGTCACCGAGGCGAAGCAGGTGTTCGCGGTGCGCCGCATGCTTGAAGCCGAGATGACGCGCGTCCTGGTGCGCACCATGACGCCAGCCAAGATCAAGACCTTGAAAGATCATGTCGCCCAGGAAAAGCAGGCTGTCACGCGGGAGGATGTCGCGGGACGCACCGAACTGCTCGGGGATTTTCATGTGCGCATGGCCGAACTCACCGGCAACCAGGTGCTGGCGCAAATCCTGGGCAAGCTGATCGCGCGCTGCGCGCTGATCACCCTGATGTACCAGAGCGCGAGCGCTGCCCAGCACTCCAACGAAGAACATGTGGAAATCATCAGGGCGCTGGCGGCGCGCGATGAAGAGGGCGCCGTGCGCCTGATGACCGAACATCTGCGGCATGTGGAAGAGAACCTGACCTTCGACCGCAAAGTACCCACCAACGATATTTCCATGGCCCTGTCCTGACCCGTCGATTCATCATGAACACCTACGACTGCACCCTTCCCTACCCCCGCGACCTGACCGGCTATGGCCGCAACCCGCCGCATGCCCGCTGGCCCGGTGGCGCGCGCGTGGCCGTGCAGTTCGTCCTGAACTATGAGGAGGGCAGCGAGAACTGCGTGCTCGACGGCGACGCCGGGTCCGAACAGTTTCTGTCGGAAATGTTCAACCCGGCCAGCTACCCGGAACGGCACATGAGCATGGAGGGCATCTACGAGTACGGCTCGCGCGCCGGGGTCTGGCGCATCCTGCGCGAGTTCGAGTCGCGCGGCCTGCCGCTGACCGTGTTCGGTGTCGGCAAGGCGTTGCAGCGTCATCCCGAGGTCGCCGCCGCGTTCAGGGAACTGGGCCACGAGATCGCCTGCCACGGCTGGCGCTGGATCCATTACCAGGGCGTCGACGAGGCGACCGAGCGCGAGCACATGCGCCTGGCGATGCAGACGATCGAACAGCTGACCGGCGAGCGCCCGCTCGGCTGGTACACGGGGCGCGATAGCCCGCGCACGCGGCGACTGGTAGCTGACTACGGCGGATTCGATTACGACAGCGACTACTACGGCGACGACCTGCCGTTCTGGATGAAGGTGAAGAAGAGCGACGGCGCCGCGGTGCCGCACCTGATCGTCCCGTACACGCTCGACTGCAACGACATGCGCTTTGCACTGCCGCAGGGCTACTCGCACGCGGACCCGTTCTTCCAGTACATGCGCGACAGCTTCGACGCGCTCTATGCCGAGGGCGATCCGGCCGGCCAGGACCGCCCCAAGATGATGAGCATCGGCATGCATTGCCGCCTGCTCGGCCATCCGGGGCGCATCGTGGCGCTGCAGCGCTTCCTCGATCACATCGCGAAGCACGACCGCGTCTGGGTCTGCCGGCGCATCGACATCGCCCGCCACTGGAAGCAGGCCCACCCCTATCAAGGTTGAACCCATGACCCTCTCACTGCAACAACTCAATGCGGCGCCTCCAGGCGAGGCCGCAAAAATGCTCGACGGGCTGTACGAGCATTCGCCCTGGATCGCCGAGCGGGCGCTCGCGCACCGGCCGTTTCGCTCGCTCGCCCAGCTCAAACATGCGATGGCCCAGGTGCTCGAGCAGGCCGGCCGGGACGCCAAGCTTGCACTGATCCGTGCGCACCCGGAGCTCGCCGGCAAGGCCATGGTCGCGAAGGCGCTGACCGCCGAGTCGACGAACGAGCAGAGCAAGGCTGGCCTGACCGACTGCACGCTGGAGGAATTCGCGAAGATCCAGCAGCTCAATGCGGCCTACAACGCGAAGTTCGGCTTTCCGTTCGTGCTGGCGGTGCGGGGCCCGCGCGGGACCGGCCTCACCAGGGCCCAGATCATCTCCACGTTCGAGCGCCGGCTGGAAAACCATCCGGATTTCGAGCTCGCCGAATGCATCCGCAACATCCATCGGATCGCCGAAATCCGCCTGGAAGACAAGTTCGGCGCGCCACCGGATCTGGGCAACCAGGTGTGGGACTGGGCCGAACGGCTGTCGACGAACAGCGACCCGGGTTACGCGGAGCGCGGCGAACTCACGGTGACCTACCTGACCGATGCGCACCGCGCCTGCGCGCAGCGCATCTCACACTGGATGCGCGAGGATTGCGGATTCGACGAGGTCGCTATCGACGCGGTCGGCAACGTGGTCGGCGTCTACCATGGCAGCGATCCCGCCGCGAAACGCCTGCTGACCGGCAGCCACTACGACACGGTGCGCAACGGCGGCAAGTACGACGGGCGCTTGGGCATTTTCGTGCCAATGGCCTGCGTGCGCGAACTCAGCCGTGCAAAGCGCCGGCTGCCCTTCGGCTTCGAAGTGGTTGGCTTCGCCGAGGAGGAAGGCCAGCGCTACAAGGCCGTGTTTCTGGGCTCGGGAGCACTCACTGGTCAATTCGACCTGAGCTGGCTCGACCAGAAAGACGCGGATGGCGTCACGATGCGCTCGGCCATCGAGCACGCAGGGCTATGCATCGACGATATCCCGAAGCTCAAACGCGATGCTTCCAGGTACCTCGGTTTTGTCGAGGTGCATATCGAGCAGGGGCCGGTGCTGAACGAAATCGACCTGCCGCTGGGTATCGTGACGTCCATCAACGGCAGCGTGCGCTACGTTTGTGAAATCATCGGGATGGCCAGTCACGCCGGCACCACGCCAATGGACCGGCGCCGCGACGCGGCCGCAGCGGCAGCGGAACTGGTGCTGTACGTCGAAAAGCGCGGCGGTACGGTGCCGCACCTGGTTGCCACCGTGGGCATGCTCGAGGTGCCCAACGGTTCCATGAACGTGGTGCCCGGTCGTTGCAAGTTCAGCCTCGACATCCGTGCGACCACGAATGAAATACGCGATGCCTGCGTCAGCGATGTGTGTGCTGAACTCCAGCGCATCTGCGAGCGCCGCGGCCTGCATTTCAAACTCGAGGAAACCGTGCGCGCAGCCGCCGCACCGAGCGCGCCGGCCTGGCAGCAGCGCTGGGAGCGCGCGGTCGACGCCCTGGGCGTGCCGGTGCACCGCATGCCCAGCGGCGCCGGGCACGATGCGATGAAGCTGCACGAGGTAATGCCGCAAGCCATGCTGTTCGTGCGCGGCGAAAACGCCGGCATCAGCCACAACCCCCTGGAGAGCACGACCAGCGCCGACATGCAGCTCGCGGTCGAGGCGTTCCAGCTCCTTCTTGACAACCTTGCCGCGGAAAAAACATGACCGACTACAAGCAACTGGACGCCTGGATCGACAGCCATTTCGACGAGCAGGTGCACTTCCTGCAGGAGCTGGTGCGCGTGCCCACCGACACGCCGCCGGGCAACAACGCACCGCACGCCGAACGCACCGCCGATCTGCTCAAAGGCTTTGGCTTCGAGGCCGAGAAGTTCCCGGTGCCGGCGCAGGAAGTGCACGATTACGGCCTGGAGTCGATCACCAACCTGATCGTGCGCCGCCGCTATGGCGACGGCGGCCGCACGGTCGCACTGAACGCGCACGGCGACGTGGTGCCGCCCGGCGAGGGCTGGACCCACGACCCCTACGGCGGCGAGGTGGCGGACGGCAAGCTGTACGGCCGCGCGGCGGCGGTCAGCAAGTGCGACTTCTCGACCTTCACTTTCGCGGTGCGCGCACTCGAGGCGGTCGCGAAGCCGGGCCGGGGCAGCATCGAGCTGCATTTCACCTATGACGAGGAATTCGGCGGCATTCTGGGCCCGGGTTGGCTCTTGAAACACAAGCACACCCGGCCCGACCTGATGATCGCCGCGGGCTTCAGCTACGAGGTGGTGACCGCGCACAACGGCTGCCTGCAGATGGAGGTCACCGTCCACGGCAAGATGGCGCACGCTGCGGTGCCGTCCACCGGCGTCGATGCGCTGCAGGGCGCGGTGCATATCCTGAACGCCCTGTACCGGCAGAACACGCTGTACAAGGACGTTAAGTCGAACGTGATCGGCATCGACCATCCGTACCTGAACGTCGGCTGGATCGAAGGCGGCACCAACACCAACGTGATCCCCGGCAAAGTGGTGTTCAAACTGGACCGGCGCATGATCCCCGAGGAGAACCCAGCCGAGGTCGAAGCGACGATTCGCAAGGTGATCACGCAGGCCGCGGCAGAGTTCAAGACCCCGGGCGGCGGCATCACGGTCGAGATCCGGCGCATCCTGCTCGCCAATTCGATGAAGCCGCTTCCCGGCAACAAGCCGCTGGTCGAGGCGATCCAGCAGCACGGCGCCGAGGTGTTCGGCGAGGCGATCCCCGCGATGGGAACGCCCCTCTATACCGATGTGCGCCTGTACGGCGAGGCCGGCATTCCGGGCGTGATCTACGGCGCCGGCCCGCGCACGGTGCTCGAGTCGCACGCGAAGCGCGCCGACGAACGGATCGACCTGCAGGATCTGCGCCGCGCGACGAAGGTGATCGCGCGCGCGCTGCGCGACCTGCTCGCGTAACGGCGCGAAACCCGGGGGTGTTCACACGCCCGGGTGTACGCCGCCCGGGTCTCAGATCTGGCCCGGTGGGGCCACGATTCCATACGGAAAAGTAAAAGCTGAGTCACCCGTCCGCCCCGCCGAACCTAGGGTTTACCGCTATACGTGATTTTTTATAAAGTGTATACAGTTTCGTACACATAACATCACAGGACTCATCATGACTGAAACCGTTCACGACGTCGACGAGGTGTTGCCAGCCGGCAAACTCTTCACCCTGGGGCTCCAGCATGTGCTGGTGATGTACGCGGGCGCGATCGCGGTGCCGCTGATCATTGGCGGAGTGCTCAAATTCAGCCCCGAGCAGACGGCCATGCTCATTTCCGCCGACCTGTTCAGCTGCGGCGTCATCACCTTGCTGCAGTCGCTCGGCGCAAGCCGCTGGCTAGGCGTCAAGCTGCCGGTGATGATGGGGGTGACCTTCGCCGCTGTCGGCCCGATGATCGCGCTGGGCATCGGTACACCCGGTGTGGACGGCGCGCGGGCGATCTTCGGAGCCGGCATCGGAGCCGGCATCGTCGCCTTCCTGCTCGCGCCGGTGATGAGCCGGCTGCTCAAGTACTTTCCGCCCGTGGTCACCGGCAGCATCATCGGCATCATCGGCATCAGCCTGATGGAGGTCGGCGTGGGCTGGGCCATGGGCGGTCCCGCGTTCCTGGCGCAGAAGGTCGACGTGGCCAAGCTGACCTCGATGATCGACAGCGCCAAGGCCGCCGCCGGCGGGGCCGCGCTCACCAGCCTGCCGGGCAAGATTCCGATGATCGCGAATCCGAACTACGGCGCACTCGGCAACATGGCCGTCGCCCTGGCGGTGATGATCTTCATCATGGCGCTGGTCAAGTACGGCAAGGGATTCATCGCGAACATCGCGGTGCTGCTGGGTTTGATCGCCGGTTGCATCGTGGCGGTCGGGTTGGGCAAGATGAGCTTCGGCAACGTCGGCACGGCGCCCTGGTTCAATATCGTCACGCCGTTCGCCTTCGGTGTGCCCACCTTTAGCGTGATTGATATCGTCACTTTCACGATCGTGATGATCGTCGTGATGATCGAATCCACCGGCATGTTTCTGGCGGTCGCCGACATCGTGAATGTCAAGCTCAGCCCGGCGCGGCTCGCGGCGGGCCTGCGCATGGACGGCCTCGGCACGGTATTCGCCGGGTTCATGAACACCTTCCCGCACACCAGCTTCTCGCAGAACGTTGGGCTGGTGGCTGTCACCGGGGTGAAAAGCCGCTGGGTCTGCGTGGTGGGCGGCGTGATCATGATCGTGCTCGGCGGCCTGCCCAAGATGGCGGCCGTGATCGCCGACATTCCGCAATTCGTGCTCGGCGGCGCCGGCCTGGTGATGTTCGGCATGGTGGCCGCGACCGGGATCCGCATCCTGTCCACGGTCGACTACAAGGACAATCGCTTCAACCTGTACATCGTCGCGGTATCGGTCGGCGCCGGCCTGATTCCGCTCGTGGCCCCGAACTGGTCGCAGCAGATGTCGCCCCTGCTGTCCCCGATTCTGCACAGCGGCATCCTGTTGACCTCGATCACCGCGGTGTTGCTGAACCTGTTCTTCAACGGCAGCAAGGGACACGGCCCGGCCACCGCAGGGGCGCATTAAGTGCCCAGTCGTTTACTACATAATAAATAGCAAACAATATAGATTGGATGATGGCTTGATCGCTTATTTCCTCTGAATTTAGAGCTTTGGCCAATACACCGGCAACAGCGCCCCGCTCGCGGGGCGCTTTTTATTTCAAGCACCTTCCGGGTATCAACAGGGCGTGAAAGACGACCGGCTTTGCAGTAGTCTCTCTTATCCACCGACCACTGGAGACCGTCATGAGCGACTCACTCTCGGAAGCCGAAAAGGCTCTGCGTGACGCAGCACGCGAATACCACCGCAGTCCGTCGCGCGGCAAGATTTCCATCACGCCGACCAAGCCGTTGTCGAACCAGCGCGACCTGTCGCTGGCCTACTCGCCGGGTGTTGCCTATCCGTGCCTGGACATCGAGGCCGACCCGGCGCTCGCGGCCGAATACACCTCGCGCGCCAACCTGGTCGGCGTCGTCACCAACGGGACGGCCGTGCTCGGACTGGGCAATATCGGCCCGCTGGCTGCAAAACCCGTGATGGAAGGCAAAGGCTGCCTGTTCAAGAAGTTTGCCGGCATCGACGTGTTCGACATCGAGTTGGCCGAGCGCGACCCGGACAAGCTGGTCGACATCATCGCGGCGCTGGAGCCCACGCTGGGCGGCATCAACCTGGAAGACATCAAGGCGCCCGAGTGCTTCTACATCGAGAAGAAGCTGCGCGAGCGCATGAAGATCCCGGTGTTCCACGACGACCAGCACGGCACCGCCATCATCTCGGCGGCGGCCATGCTGAACGGGCTGGAACTGGTCGGCAAGAAGATCGAAGACGTGAAGATCGCCGTCTCGGGCGCGGGCGCCGCCGCGCTGGCCTGCCTGGACGTGATGGTCGGACTGGGCGCCAAGGCCGGCAACATTTACGCCTGCGACTCCAAGGGCCTGATCTACCAGGGCCGCGCCGGCGGCTTTGACGAATCCAAGGCGCGCTACGCGCAAAAGGACACCGGCGCACGCACGCTGGCCGATGTATTCCACGGCACCGACGTGTTCCTGGGCTGCTCGGCGCCGGGTGTCGTAACGCAGGAAATGGTCAAGACCATGGCGCCCCGACCCATCATCCTGGCGCTGGCGAATCCCGAGCCCGAGATCCGGCCCGAAGTCGCCAAGGCCGTTCGCCCCGACTGTATCGTTGCCACGGGACGCTCGGACTACCCGAACCAGGTCAACAACGTCCTGTGTTTCCCCTATATCTTTCGCGGTGCGCTGGATTGCGGTGCCACCATCATCAACGAGGCCATGAAGCTGGCCTGCGTGCGCCAGATCGCGGACCTGACCAAGGCCGACATCAGCGAGGAAGTCGCGCACGCCTACATCGGCCAGGAGCTCGCGTTCGGTCCCGACTACATCATTCCGAAACCGTTTGATTCGCGCCTGATCCTGCGCATCGCGCCCGCGGTGGCGCAGGCCGCGCAGGAGTCGGGCGTCGCGACCCGGCCGATCGCCGACATGCGCGCGTATCGCCAGCACCTGACGCGCCACGTCTATTCCACCGGTTTGGTCATGCAACCGGTGTTCAACGCCGCGCGGGCCGTGCCCGACGGGAACAAACGCGTGGCCTATGCCGAAGGCGAGGATGAGCGCGTGCTGCGCGCCGTGCAGCTGGTGCTGGACGAAGAACTCGCCCGCCCGATTGTCATCGGGCGCCCCGCCGTGATCGAAGCGCGCATCGCCAAGGCCGGCCTGCGGCTCAAGCTCGGGCGCGACGTGGAGTGCGTGAACCCCGAGGACGACCCGCGCTTTCGCCAGTACTGGGAAACCTACCACCACATCATGGGCCGGCGCGGCGTGGCGCCCGAAGCCGCCAAGGCCGCGGTACGCCGCTCCACCACGACCATCGGCTCGCTGATGGTCAAGCTGGGCGACGCCGACGCCATGCTGTGCGGCCTGCTGGGTCGTTTCGACACGCACCTGGACCACATCCGCGACATCATCGGACTCGCGCCGGGCGCCTCCAACTTCGCCACCGTGAACGCGCTGATGCTGGACACGCACACGCTGTTCATCGCCGACGCCTATGTGAATGAAGACCCGAGCGCGGAGCAGCTGGCCGGCATTGCGCAGATGGCGGTGGCCGAGATGCAGCGTTTCGGCATTCCGCCCAAGGTGGCGTTTCTGTCGCATTCCAACTATGGCACCTCGAACCGTGCGTCGGCGCGCAAGATGCGGCTGGCGCAGGAGCTGTTCGCAAAGCTGGAACCCGGGATCGAGTCCGACGGCGAACTGCAGGGCGATGCCGCGCTGTCGCAGGAAGTGCGGCGCACGGCCCTAATGGACACGCGCCTGACTGGCGAAGCGAACCTGCTGATCTGCCCGAGTCTGGACGCCGCGAACATCCTGTTCAACGTGCTCAAGATGACGGGCGGCCACGGTGTCACGATCGGGCCGGTGCTGCTGGGCGCCGCCGCGACCGTGCATGTACTCACGCCGTCATCGACCGTGCGGCGCGTGGTGAACATGACGGCGCTGGCCGTGGCCACCGCTGCCGCCGATCGCTAAGCCGATGGTGGGCGCCACTTTTTATCCCGGCTGTTGGAAATAACCGACACCATGGTCTTTTTCGCGGTGCTACCTTCACGCCGTGATGAAAAAAACCCCGGGCATTTCGCCTCCCGAAGCAATGCATGGCGACGCCGCGCGGGTTCGCGCGGCCCTGCGTGAAGCCTGAAATCCATCCACCACATTCCTCATTCCGAGAACGACATGACCACCCTGCAAGACTGCCGCGCACTCGACGCGCAGGACCCGCTGCGCGCACTGCGCGACCAATTCTCCATTCCCGAAGGGGTGATCTACCTCGATGGCAACTCGCTCGGCGTGCTGCCCAAAACGGCGATGGCCCGAGTTGCCGAGGTCGTCACGCAGGAATGGGGCCATGGCCTCATCCGTTCCTGGAACAGTGCCGGCTGGTTCGAGCTGCCGCAGCGCCTGGGCGACAAGATCGCGCGGCTGATCGGCGCCGCGCCGGGCGAGGTGGTGGCAACCGACAGCACCTCGGTCAACCTGTACAAGGTGCTGAGCGCGGCGCTGCACATCGCCGCGCAGGATGCGCCGCAGCGCAAGGTGATGGTAAGCGAACGCAGCAACTTCCCGACCGATCTGTACATTGCCCAGGCGCTGTGCGCCGAGCGCGGCCTGCGCCTGCAACTGGTCGAACCGGACGAGGTCGCGGCCGCACTCACGCCCGAGGTCGCGGTGCTGATGCTGACGCACGTCAACTACCGCACCGGCGCGATGCACGACATGGCGGCGGTCACCGCGGCAGCGCATGCCGCGGGCGCGCTCACGGTCTGGGACCTGGCGCACAGCGCGGGTGCCGTGCCCGTGGAACTGAACGCGTCGAACGCCGACTTCAGCATCGGCTGCGGCTACAAATACCTGAATGGCGGCCCGGGCGCGCCGGCCTTCGTCTGGGTCAACCCGCGGCACGCGGAGCGCTTCTGGCAGCCGCTGGCGGGTTGGTGGGGCCATGCCGCGCCGTTCCAGTTCACGCCGGACTACCGTCCTGCGCCGGGCATCGCGCGCTACCTGTGCGGCACCCAGCCGATGCTGAGTCTGGCGGCGCTGGAGTGCGGGCTCGACACCGTATTGGCGGCCGAACCGCTGGGCGGCATGGTCGCCCTGCGCGCCAAGTCGCTGGCCTTGACCGACCTGTTCATCGAACTGACCGAGCAGCGCTGCGCCGGCTACGGCCTGGGCCTGGCGACGCCGCGCGCGCACGCGCAGCGCGGCTCGCAGGTCTGCCTCACGCGCACCCATCCACAGGATCCCGAGGGCGACTCGGGCGCCTATGCGATCGTGCAGGCGCTGATCGCGCGCGGCGTGATCGGCGACTTCCGCGCCGGGGATCCTTCAACGGGCCCGGGACGTCGCGGCGCATTGGACATCCTGCGCTTCGGCCTGACGCCCCTGTACCTGGGCTTCGAAGACGTCTGGCATGCGGTCGAGCATCTGAGACAGGTACTGGAAACCGGCGAGTGGCAGCGCGCTGAATTCAACCAGAAAATGGCGGTGACGTGATGAGCAACGAACACATCGTGATCGAGGAGAAGGCCAAGCTGGACTTCAGCCAGTCCATGAGCTACAGCGACTACCTGCACCTGGACCAGGTCCTGAACGCGCAACAGCCCCTCTCGCCAGCGCATGACGAGATGCTGTTCATCATCCAGCACCAGACCAGCGAGCTGTGGATGAAGCTGATGCTGCACGAGTTGCACGCAGCCACCGCCTGCATCGTGGCGGGGGATCTGCCCAGCGCCTTCAAGATGCTGGCGCGCGTCTCGCGCATCATGGAGCAGCTGGTGCAGGCCTGGACCGTGCTGGCCACCATGACGCCACCCGAATACACCGCGATGCGGCCGTACCTGGGCAGCTCCAGTGGCTTCCAGAGCTGGCAGTACCGCTGCATCGAATTCGCGCTTGGCAACAAGAACGGCGCGATGCTCAAGCCCCATGCCCACCGCCCCGAGCTGCTGCAAAAGGTGGAGGCCGCGTACCGCGCGCCTTCCCTTTACGACGAGGCGCTGCGCCTGCTGGCGCGCCAGGGCCTGCCGGTGCCGGCCGATCACCTGGAGCGCGACTGGACCCAGCCCTACGCGGCCAGCGAGGCTGTGGAGGCCGCCTGGCTTCGCGTGTACCGCGACCCGCACAAGTATTGGGATCTCTACCAACTGGGCGAAAAACTGACCGACCTGGAAGACGCCTTTCGCGTCTGGCGCTTCCGCCACGTCACGACGGTGGAGCGCATCATCGGCTTCAAGCGCGGCACCGGAGGCACCGGCGGCGTGAGCTATCTGCGCAAGATGCTCGACGTGGTGCTGTTCCCTGAAATCTGGAAGCTGCGCACGGATTTATAAGAAAAGTGGCCTTAGCCCTTGCCCGTTATTGAAAGTACGCTACATAGCATATAGCACTTCAATCATGAACTAAGTGCCGAGATAGAGCCACGGCATATCCAGCAGCCGCTCGCCCAACGATCGCAACGCGGCGTCGCGCCCCCAGCGCAGCAGTCCGTCGGCGTGAAAGATCTGCCCGTTGCGGATCGCGCGCGCCTGCACCTGCGCATTGCGCCGCCAGCGGTTTTGCGCATAGCGGGCCAGCATGGTGGGTATTTCCAGCCCGGCCTGCAGCGCCTGTCCTAGCACACGGCCCAGTTCCGCCGCGTCCTCGATCGCCATGCCCGCGCCCTGCGCCAGATACGGGCGCATCGGATGCGCCGCATCGCCCAGCAGCGCCACGCGCCCTGCCGCGTGCTGCAGCGCTCCCCGCATGGGCGGGCGATCGCACAGCACCCACAGGCGCCAGGCCTCGATCGCATGGACCAGGTCCTGCAGCGGCGCGCAGGTGCCGGTCAACGCGGCGCGCAGGGCCTGGGCGTTGGTGGCGTGGTCCCAGCTCTCCAGGTCGGCGCCGCTGGCCGAATCCAGCCGGCCCTGCAAAATGCCGACCACATTGAGCCATTCGCCCCCGCGCACCGGGTACTGCACCAGATGCAGGCGCGGCCCGAGCCAGACGGTGACCTGCGTGCTGCGCAGCCGCTCGGGCAGGCTGGTCTGCGGCAGCAGCGCGCGATACGCCAGATGGCCGGTGACCCGTGGCGGCCCGTCGCCAAGCAGCCATTCGCGCACCGGGCTCCACAGGCCGTCCGCGCCGATCAGCGCGTCCCCCTCGATTTGCGGGCCCCAGATGTCGCCCTGCTGCGCCGACGGCCGCAGCCCCTGCACCGTCACGGCTTCGGCGGTCTGGGTGAAATGCGCCAGGCGATAGTTGAGCTTGAGCTTGACATCCGCGCGCTGTTGCACCTGAGCGAGCAGCAGCCGGTGCAGGTCGGCGCGGTGCACCGTGGCGTAGGGCGCGCCGTAGCGCTGCAGCGTCGTGGCGCCGAGCGGCAGCACCCCAAGTTCCTGGCCGGAGACGGCACTGCGCACCTGCAAACGATCGGGAAAAACAGCGATAGGGGCCAGCGCACCGGCCAGATCCCAGGCGTGCAGCACGCGCGTGACATTCGGCCCGAGCTGCAATCCAGCGCCGACCTCGCTGAACACGGGCGCGCGTTCGAACAACCGCACCTCCCAGCCCGCGCGCGTGCACGCCAGCGCCGCCGCGAGCCCGCCAATGCCGCCACCCGAAATCAATGCCTGCCGAATCATGCAGGCCGATTCTATTGGGACTCAGGCCAGCAGTTGCCTCAACACAAACGGCAGGATGCCGCCGTTGCGGTAGTAGTCCACCTCGATCGGCGTGTCGATGCGCAGCGTGACAGTGACTTCGGTCTGGCTGCCATCGCCGCGCGTGATCACCAGCCGCGCATCGCTTTGCGGTTTGAGGTCGGGGTGCGGCGTGATGGCAATCACCTCGTTGCCCGTGAGCCCGAGCGACTGCCACGAATCGGCGCCCTTGAACTGCAGCGGCAACACGCCCATGCCCACCAGGTTGCTGCGGTGGATGCGCTCGAAGCTCCTGGCCACCACGGCCTTGATGCCAAGCAGCAACGTGCCCTTGGCAGCCCAGTCGCGACTCGAACCGTTGCCGTATTCCTCGCCCGCAAACACCACCGTGGGCACGCCCGCGGCCATGTACTTCATGGCCGCGTCGTAGATGAACATCTTGGCGCCGTCGGGCTGGAACAACGTGACCCCGCCCTCCTCGCGCGAGCCGTCGGCACCGGCCGGCACCATCAGGTTCTTGATGCGCACATTGGCGAAGGTGCCTCGCATCATCACGTCGTGGTTGCCGCGGCGCGAGCCGTAGCTGTTGAAGTCCGCCCTGGCCACGCCGTTTTGGAGCAGCCACTGGCCAGCCGGTGATTTCTCCGCAATCGCGCCGGCCGGCGAAATATGGTCCGTCGTAATGGAGTCGCCGAACAGCGCCATGATGCGGGCACCTTTCACCTCGATGGCGCCGACCGCATCCGACCTGGACGCGCCTTCTTCCAGCGCAAACCCGTCGAAGAACGGCGGCTCGGCAATGTACGTGCTCGGCGGCCAGGCGTAGGCGTCGCCGGCCGCGCCCTCGATCTCCTCCCACAGCTTGCCGGGCTGGCTCGCGATGCGCGCATAGTTCTCGCGAAATGCCTTGCCGTTCATCGCGAACTTCATGAGCCGGTAGATTTCGTCGCTGGTCGGCCAGATGTCTCCCAGGTACACGTCCTTGCCGCCCTTGCCCTGGCCCACCGGTTCGGTCATCAGGTCGCGCCGCACGGTACCCGCAATCGCGTACGCCACCACCAGCGGCGGACTCGCGAGGAAGTTGGCCTTGATGTTGGGGTGGATGCGCGCCTCGAAGTTGCGGTTGCCCGAAAGCACCGCCGCGCACACCAGGTTGTGCTGGTTGATCGCCTCGTTCAGCGGGGGGGTCAGGTCGCCCGAATTGCCGATGCAGGTGGTGCAGCCGTAGCCCACCAGTCCGAAGCCCAGTTGCTCCAGATAGGGCATCAGGCCCGCCTGGGTCAGGTATTCGGTGACGATGCGCGAGCCGGGCGCCAGCGAGGTCTTGATGTGCCGCTTCACGCGCAGGCCCGCCTGCACCGCCTTTTTGGCCAACAACCCCGCCGCGAGCATCACGCTCGGGTTCGAGGTGTTGGTGCAGCTGGTAATGGCGGCAATCAGCACATCGCCGTTGCCCAGCGTGATGTCCTGCTCCACCCGCGCCGGCACGCCGCCATGCGCCTTGCTCGACTCCAGCGTGGGACGGTTCAGCACCATTTCCGCCACGCCACGCGACGCACCCGGCGGCACGGGCGGTGCCGGCGGTGCGCCATTGGCGCCCGGCACCGTGGTGTGCACGGGGTAGCGCCTGTCCAGCCGATCGGCGCTCTGGTTGAAGCCATTCTCGGCGTTCGACTTGGAAAACAGCGAGGCGAATTGCGTCTTCACATGACCCAGCTCGATGCGGTCCTGCGGGCGTCGCGGGCCGGCGAGGCTGGGCGTCACGTCGCCCAGATCGAGCCGGATGACCTGTGAGTAATCGATCTCGCCAGACTTGGGCACGCCAAACAGGCCCTGCGCCTTGAAGTACGCCTCGAACACCTCGATCTCCTCCTTGCTGCGCCCGGTGCCGGCAAAGTATTCGAGGGTCTTTTCATCCACCGGAAAGAGGTTCATGGTGGCGCCGCACTCGGGCGACATATTGCCCAGCGTGGCCCGGTCCGGCACGGCCAGCGTGCGCGTGCCTTCACCAAAGAATTCGACAAACTTGCCCACCACCTTGTGATGGCGCAGCAGTTCCGTCACCGTCAACACCAGGTCGGTCGCGGTCACGCCCTCGCGCAGCCGCCCGGTGAGTTCCATGCCGACCACGTCGGGCGTGAGCAGATAGACCGGCTGGCCCAGCATGGCGGCCTCGGCCTCGATGCCGCCCACGCCCCAGCCGACCACCCCGATCCCGTTGATCATCGTGGTGTGACTGTCGGTGCCGACCAGGGTGTCGGGGTAGTACACATGGTCTTTGGTCTTGTGCACGCCGCGTCCCAGGTACTCGAGGTTGACCTGGTGGCAAATGCCCACACCCGGGGGAACGACACGGAACGTCTCGAACGCCTGCATGCCCCATTTCATGAACTGATAGCGCTCGCGGTTGCGCTTGAATTCGAGCTCCATGTTCAGCGCCAGCGCATTCCCGATGCCGTAGTAGTCGACCATGACCGAGTGGTCCACCACCAGATCCACAGGGACCAGCGGTTCGATGCGCTTCGGATTCTTGCCCAGGCGCACGGCCGCGCTGCGCATGGCGGCCACGTCGGCCAGCAGCGGCACGCCGGTGAAGTCCTGCAGCATCACGCGCGCCACCACGAAAGGAATCTCGTCGGTGCGTTCCTCGGTCGGGCCCCAGTTGGCGACTTGCGCCACGTGCTCGGCCGTGACCTTCTTTCCGTCACAATTGCGCAGCACCGATTCGAGCACGATGCGCATGGACACCGGCAGCCGCGCGATGCCAGGAAACTGCCGGGCCAGTGCCGGCAGCGAGTAATAGCTGCCGGTCTTGCCCGACGCCGTCTTGAAGGACTTGATGGTGGATGAAAAAGGATGTGCTGCGGCTTTCATCTGGCGCTCCTGTTCTGAATTTTGGGATGGGCGAATACCCCATTGTGGCCAACTTGAGCTGCTCTTGCTCAAAAGCGGTCAGTTAGCCGTTTGATCCGCTCTGCCCGCGCCGCGCGTCACGTCGCCCACAGCAAGCGTGCGTGCTGGAATTGGCGCTTTGCGTAATGCCGGGAAACGCCACAACCGCCGCATCAATGTGCGGGGCAGGTTGCTCGGTGGCGAGCCAGCAACGTTACTGCGCGGCCTTTTCCGGTTGCGGCGCTAGCGCATGCCATCCTGTGTGCCGCAAGAGCAGCAGCATCAATCCGTCACGGCGGACGACGGATGGCGAGCCTGCAACTCGTCGCGGATGATCAAGCCCGCACCGAGCAGGGTGCTCAGGGCCAGCAGGTACCAGGTGATGGCATAGCCGACGTGGGCATTGCGAAAATGGATACGGGTCAGTCCCGCCACAGGTCCGCCCGCGCGGGTCGTCGTCGCATCGGCGTCGACGAAGTAAGGTGCAACCCGATCCGCTGACAGGCCCCATGCGGCGCCTATCGCAGCCACATCACGCGAATACCATTGGTCCGCATGGGGCTGGTTGGGTCGCAGAAAGCCACCGCCGGGCTCGCTGAGACGCAACAGTCCGGTCAGCGTCGTTTTCTCAGGGGGCGACATTGCCCTGCCAAACCCCGGGGTTCCGGGCAATGCGGCAGGAATGTAGCCACGATTGACCAGCACGACGAAGCCCCGATCAGTTTCGAACGGCGCCATGACCCAGTAGCCATAACCAAAATCGCTGGTTCCGTGCACCAGCGTCGGCATGGCGTCAAGAAATCGACCTTTCAGGCTCACGTGAAGGTATTGGAGATGGCCCTTTTCAATGCGCGACCATGTGGCAGGGCCGGGCGCGGCCACAGCAGGCGCGTGCACGCGGGCGTTCACGTTGTGAATGAGCTTGAGTTTCCAGCTCTCGCGACGCACCTGCCAATTGCCCAGCGCGATGAAGCCGGCGAACACCGTCGAAAACAGCGCCATCCAGAGGATGAATCTGCCCGGTGTGCGCCGGGTTGCAGCGTTGTTGCGCAACGCGGAAGTCACGAACCAGCATGCTGCTGATACTGAGGCGACATCGGCATCATGTTCGCATTTTCGTTGTACATGACCCAGATGGACGCCCCCAGCACGATCCCCACCAGTACCACCGTGAAAATCAGCGCCAGCATGTTCCAGCCGTCTTCCGAACGCGTGTCCAGATGCAGGAAGTAAACCATGTGCACAACAATTTGCACGGCGGCCAACGCCAGTACGGTGAAGATGGTTAGTTCGCGGCTGGCAAAAACGTGTCCCATCACCAGCCAGAACGCGATGACAGTAAGGATGGCGGCGAGCAAGAACCCGGTCAGGTAACCGCGCAGGCTACCCTGGTGTTCGTGCAGGTCAGGGCCGGGCACCTGCGCATGTCCCGCTGCGGAAGGATGGTTCATCGCAATACTCCTACCAGGTAGACGTAGCTGAAAACGCCGACCCAGACCAAATCCAGAAAATGCCAGAACATGCTCAGGCAACGCAGGCGCCGGATGTTGGTTTCGTTCAAACCGTATTTTGCCGTCTGCACCATCAGAACGAGCAGCCACAGGATACCGAGCGTCACGTGCAGGCCGTGCGTGGCGACCAGTGTGAAGAACGACGACAGGAACGCGCTGCGACCCGGGCCGGCACCCTCGGCGATCATCCCGAGGAACTCGTGAATCTCCAGCCCCACGAAAGCGGCTGCCAGCAGACCAGCCACAGCCAGCCAACCCAGCATCGCGCCTCTTTTCTGACGCACCATTTCCAGCATCGCGAAGCCAAAAGTCACTGATGAAAAAAGCAACAAGGCGGTGTTGAGTGCCAATCCAGGCAGGTCAAGCACCTCGGCGGCTGGGGGTCCTCCTGCGTATTGCGTGCCGAGCACCGCGTTACAGGCGAACAGCGACGCAAAAATAAAGCAGTCGCTCATCAGGTAAAGCCAGAACCCAAGCAGGGCCCCATTGCGCGGCGGCGACTCTTCGCGGCAATAGAACTCCAACGGCGCCTTGTCGGCGGTGTCGACAATCACGGCGCTCATACGCTGGCCCCTTGCGCTTTTAACTGCCAGTTTCCAGTGCGTTCGAAATCGCGCACCTGATCCTTGGGAATGTGATGGTCGTGGTGGTAATTGAAGGTGTGTGCAATGGCCACAACAATAATGCCCACGAATGACGCCACCGCCAACCACCAGATGTACCAGACCAGACCGAAGCTGCACGCCAATGCAAGCGCGCCGATGATCACGCCGGTAGCCGTGTTCTTTGGCATATGAATGTCATTGAAGCCTTCCTGCGGGTGCTTGTAATCGTGCTTTTTCATGTCCATCCAGGCGTCTCGCTCATGCACAATCGGGATAAACGCGAAGTTGTAGTCGGGCGGTGGTGACGAGGTTGACCACTCCAGAGTGCGGCCATTCCACGGATCGTTGCCTACAGCGTAGGCCTTGCGCCGCACGATGCTGACGTAGATCTGGACAATAAAGGACAAAATCCCGAGCGCGATCAGGAACGCGCCGAAGGCCGCCACTATGAAGTAGGACTGCAGACTCGGATCGTCGAAGTGGCTCAGGCGCCGCGTCACGCCCATCAGCCCAAGTATGTACAGCGGACCGAAGGCGACCCAGAAACCGATTTGCCAGAACCAGAACGTCGCCTTGCCCCAGAACTCGTCGAGCTTGAATCCGAACGCCTTGGGGAACCAGTAGTTGATGGCCGCGAATATGCCGAACACCGTGCCGCCGATGATCACGTTGTGGAAGTGCGCCACCAGGAACAGGCTGTTGTGAAGCAGGAAATCAGCCGGCGCTACCGATAGCATCACACCAGTCATGCCGCCGATTGTGAAGGTGAACAGGAAGCCCATCGTCCATAGCATGGGGACCGTAAAGCGCACACGTCCCCGATACATCGTCAATAGCCAGTTGAAAATTTTCACCCCGGTGGGGATCGAAATTACCATGGTGGTCAGCGAAAAGAACGAGTTGACGCTGGCACCCGAACCCATGGTGAAGAAATGGTGCAACCACACCAGATAGGACAGGATCATGATCGCGACCGTGGCATACACCATCGACGAATAGCCGAACAGGGGCTTGCCCGAGAAGGTCGGGACGATCTCGGAATACACCCCGAACAGTGGCAGGATCAGGATGTACACCTCGGGGTGGCCCCACACCCAGATCAGATTGATGTACATCATCACGTTGCCGCCGAAACCGGTCGTGAAAAAGTGGGTGCCAATGTAGCGGTCCAGCGAAAGCAGGAAAAGCGTAGCGGTCAGCACCGGGAAAGTTGCGATGATCAGTCCGCTGGTGCACAGCGTCGTCCAGGTGAACACCGGCATCTTCATCATGGACATGCCAGGCGCGCGCATCTTGAGGATGGTGACCACGAAGTTGATGCCTGTCAGCAAGGTGCCGACCCCGGACATTTGCAGGCCCCAGATGTAGTAATCCACGCCGGAGCCTTGCTGCAACTCCGAAATCGGTGGGTAGCCGAGCCAGCCGGCCTGCGAAAAGTCGCCCACGAACAGCGACGTCATGAACAGGATGGCACCGCCGAAGGTAAACCAGAAACTCAGGTTGTTGAGGAACGGGAACGCCACGTCGCGCGAGCCGATCTGCAGCGGCATGGCGAAGTTCATCAGGCCGACGATGTAGACCATCCCCACGAAGAAGATCATGATCGAGCCATGCGCCGAGAAGATCTGGTCGTAGTGCTCCGGCGGCAGGTAGCCCATGTTCGAGCCGAAGGCGACCGCCTGTTGCGAACGCATCATGATGGCGTCGGAAAAGCCGCGCAGCAGCATCACCGTACCCAGGATCATGTACATGATGCCGAGCTTCTTGTGGTCCACGGTGGTGAACCACTCGCGCCAAAGGTAGCCCCATTTGCGCGCCTTGGTGATCGCACCGAGGATGGCCAACCCCACGATGGCGACCACGATCAGGGTCCCCAAAACGATGTGACCTTCGGAGGTGGGTGCGAGGAACGGCAACGAATCGATCGTCAGGCGCCCGAACAGGAAATTCCAGATGGCGGCGCGATGGGGCATAGCTTCAAGCATGGGTCGAATCTCTCTAAAGCAGGCAGCTCAACGGCTTGCTGCGGCATGCGCAGGCACGGGTTTCGAAGCATCGGCCGGCGCCCGCATGGCACCCCTGGCCGCATGATCCTGCATGCCCGGCATGGCATCGCCGGCACGGGCGTCGGAGACCATCATCTGGCTCTCGCACACTTCGCCGGGGTCGACACAAAGGTTGAGGATGCGCGAGTACAGGCCGGCATCGAAACGGGTGTAGTAGCGCACCGGCGCATCGCGGCTGGGTTGGCGCAACTGGTCGTAGGCGGTGCGATCGAGATCGCCACCCGCGGCATGAACCTTGGCCACCCACTGGTCGAAATCCTGCGGGCTCATGCCGAGAAACTTGAAGCGCATGTCCGTGAACCCGGAGCCGCTGAAGTTGGCCGAAAAGCCCTTGTACTCGCCCGGCTTGTTGATCACCGCGTGCAATTGCGTTTGCATTCCGGGCATGGTGTAAATCTGGCCCGCGAGCGCCGGCACGAAGAATGAATCCATCATGGGGTCAGCCGTCAGCTTGAACCGGATCGGCCGATCAACCGGCGCTGCCAGCTGGTTCACCGTGGCGATGCCGTATTGCGGATAAAAGAACAGCCATTTCCAGCGTAGCGACACCACGTCCACCTCAAGGGGAGTGACATTGGCCGGCACCGGTTTACCCGGTGCGATCTGGTTGAGCGGGCGATACGGATCGACCATGTGGGTGCCGATCCAGCTAATCGCGCCGACCGCAATGATGATCAGCAGCGGTCCCGCCCACACCAGCAGTTCCAGTTGCGACGAATGATCCCATTCTGCGTCGTATCGCACTTGCCTGTTCGAGGCGCGGTAGCGCCACGCGACGATGCCGATGGCGATCAGTACGGGCACGATGATCAGTGCGATGATGATCGTGGTAATGATCATGATGTCACTCTGCTGGCGCGCAATGTCACCCGAAGGATCCATCAACACCATTTTGCTGCAGCCCGTTAGCACAAGGACGGTGGCCAGCGCTACCAGGCGGCGGAGAGTTTTCAAGATGGACATATCGGGCAGACGAAAGTGCCAAAACGGGGAAGGCCTGCCCCGAAGATTGCAATTGAACACGGCATGCATGGTATCACTTTTGTTGCACCGCAGCATGACCAATTTGTCAGCTAAGATGCTTCCCTGATCGCGATCATCGCGCCCCGAGTACTCACACCATGCCAAGCGCCAGCCACGCCTCCCCCCCCGTCGCTTCAACCACTTCCGCGCGCCCGCAGAATCCTCCCGGCAGTCACGGCGCACGCGACCATGCCAGTGTCAAGCCGGCCGACATTGCGGTAGGCGTCATCATCGGCCGCGCGTCGGAATACTTTGACTTCTTTGTCTTCGGCATCGCTTGCGTGCTGGTGTTCCCTGCCGTTTTCTTCCCGTTCGTGGACCGGCTCGACGGTACCCTGCTGGCATTCGTACTTCTGTCTTTTGCATTTATCGCCCGCCCCTTCGGCACAGTTGCATTCATGGCGGCGGAGCGTCGCTGGGGGCGCAGCGTCAAATTGACTGCCGCGCTGTTTATTCTGGGCGGAACCACTGCGGCCATCGCATTTTTGCCCGGCTACAACGCACTCGGGTTCGCGGCGATTGCGCTGCTTGCGGCGCTGCGTATTTGCCAGGGGCTCGCGCTGGGCGGTACCTGGGATGGCCTGCCGTCGCTGCTCGCGCTCAACGCACCTCCACGCAGGCGCGGCTGGTACGCCATGGTGCCGCAACTCGGTGCCCCCATCGGATTTATCTTCGCCGCCGTGTTGTTTCTTTTCCTGTACGACAGCCTCAAGCTCGCCGATTTTCTTGATTGGGGCTGGCGTTACCCCTTCTTTGTGGCATTCGCGATCAATGTGGTGGCCCTGTTTGCACGCTTGCGCCTGGTGGCTACGCCTGAATACGAGCAGATGTTGCAAAAAGCCCAGCTTGCGCCCGCTCCGGTGGGTGAACTGATTCGCGAGCGCGGCGCAAACGTCGTCATCGGGGCCTTTGCGGCGCTGGCAAGCTATGCGCTGTTCCACCTCGTCACCATCTTCCCCCTCTCATGGATCACGCTGCGCTCCATGCAGCCGGTGCATGACGTGCTGACCATCCAGATCATCGGTGCCGTCATTGCCATCGCGGGTGTTATTGCATCCGGATCGATTGCGGACCGCTTCGGTCGCCGCAACACGCTGGGCACCATCGCGGCGCTGATTGGAATTTTCAGCCTGTTCGCACCTCTGTTGCTGGACGGTAGTTCGGTCCAGCACGATGTGTTCATTTTGATTGGATTCGCCCTCCTCGGCCTGTCCTACGGCCAGGCGGCGGGCGCCGTGACCGCCAACTTTTCCGCCCAATATCGCTATACAGGTGCCGCGCTCACCTCAGATCTGGCCTGGCTGATTGGGGCGGCATTTGCGCCACTGGTGGTGCTTGGGCTGTCCGCGCACTTCGGACTGGCCTATGTCAGCGTGTATCTGCTTTCGGGCGTGATCTGCACACTGGCGGCCCTGCGCATCAACCGGGCACTTGAACTGCAAGGGTGATGCGCGCAGGCCAGCATGGCCCCGGCATGCGCGGGCGCTAAACTGTGAGGCGAGCGCGTAACGCCGCCCAGCCCTGACAGAGGAGTGCCATGAATCCCTTGATTCGACGCCAGACCCTGGCCGATATCCTGCGTCGCAGCGCGCGCCGCACCCCCGGCAAAACCGCCGTCATATGCGGCGGCACCACGTGGAGCTATGCCGAATTCGAGCGCATCAGCGAGCGCGTGGCGGTGGGCCTGGCGCGGCGCGGCGTCGGCAAGGGAGACCGCGTCGCCATCCTGGCGCGCAACTCGCATGCGTTTGCGGCGCTGCGCTTTGCGCTGGCGCAACTCGGTGCGGTGCTGGTGCCGATCAACTTCATGCTCAAGGAGCCCGAGGTCGCCTACATCCTGCGCCATGCGGGCGCGCAGATGCTGGCCACCGACAGCGGCCTGGCCCCGCTGGCTCGTGCGGCCGCGGCGCTGGACACGCAGGTGCGCGAACTCATTTGGCTGCCGTCGGAGGATCCGAGCGAGCCCGCGGCGGACATGACGACTTTTGACGCGCTGGCCGCCAGCACCGGCCCGCTGCCCGAAGTGGCGCTGGACAGCACAGACCTCGCGCAGATTGTCTACACCAGCGGCACCGAGTCCAGCCCGAAGGGCGCGATGCTGACGCACGACGCGGTGCTGTCGCAATACGTGAGCTGCGTGGTGGACGCGAGCATCGCCACCGACGACCTGGCACTGCACGCGCTGCCGCTATACCATTGCGCGCAGCTCGATGTGTTCTTCGGGCCGGCCATCTATGTCGGCGGGACGAACGTCATCACCAGCAAGCCGGTGCCGGACAACCTGCTGCCGCTCATTGCCAAACACCGCATCACAAGCTTTTTCGCACCCCCGACGGTGTGGATCGCGCTGCTGCGCTCGCCGCTGCTGGACAGCACCGACCTGTCGAGCCTGGCCAAGGGCTACTACGGCGCCTCCATCATGCCGGTCGAGGTGCTGCGCGAGTTGGCGACGCGGCTGCCCAGGGTGCGGCTATGGAACTTGTATGGCCAGACCGAGATTGCGCCGCTGGCCACCATGCTCGGCCCGGACGACCAGTTGCGCAAGCCGGGTTCGTGCGGGCGCGCCGTGCTGAATGTGGAAACCCGCGTGGTGGATGACCAGATGCGTGACGCCGCAGTGGGCGAGGTCGGCGAGATCGTGCACCGCTCGCCCCACCTGATGCTGGGCTACTTTCATGATGACGAGCGCACCCGGGCGGCATTCGAAGGCGGCTGGTTCCACTCGGGCGACCTGGCCACCATCGACGGCGAGGGGTACATCACGGTGGTGGACCGCAAGAAGGACATGATCAAGACCGGCGGCGAAAACGTGGCGAGCCGCGAGGTAGAGGAAATGATCTACCGCCTGCCCCAGGTGTCGGAGGTCGCCGTGATCGGCCTGCCGCATCCGCGCTGGGTTGAGGCGGTCACGGCCGTGGTGGTGCTCAAGACCGGCCAGTCGCTGAGCGCGCACGAGGTAATCGCGCATTGCGCCGCCAGCATGGCTGGCTTCAAGGCGCCCAAGCACGTGGTGTTCGCGCTGGCTCTGCCGAAAAACCCGAGTGGCAAGCTGCTCAAGCGCGAGCTGCGCCAGACGTATGCGAATTCGATCGGCGAAATTCAGTTTTGATAGCTAGAAACTCTTATTCCATAAGGACCGGCGGCATTATTTGATGAAGAATCGGGTATGAACCCCTACAAGCGCCTGCTCGGTGTGCTCGTTTTTTTCGGAGTGCTGCTCGCCGTCTTTCAGTTCACCGGCCTGCGCGGCCACTTCAACCTCACGTTCCTGCGCGATGCCTTTCTGGCGCACAAACTCGGCGGCGTGCTGATCTTTGTCGCGATGTTCTCGCTCGGCAACCTGATCCAGATTCCGGGCTCGGTGTTCCTGGCCGCGGCGGTCCTCGCGCTGGGACGGGTCTGGGGCGGCGTGGTGACCTATATCGCGGCCGTGATGTCGTGCGCGATCACCTTCCTGATCATCCGGTTCATGGGTGGCGACGCCCTGCTGCAACTCAAGAGCCGCTGGGCGCAAAGGATCTTGAGTCACTTGCACGCGCAGCCGATACGCAGCATCACTTTGCTGCGCACCGTATTCCAGACGCAGCCTGCGGTGAATGCGGCGCTGGCGATGTCGGGTGTCAAATTCCGCGGCTACCTGATCGGCACGCTGCTGGGGTTGCCCCTGCCTATCGCGCTGTACTGTATTTTCTTTGACTTGCTGGCAAACCTGCTGCACCTGCGCTGACGCGCGAGGCCGCGGCGCGGCGTGCATCAGGCCAGCGCGCGCTTGAGACGCACCTCCTCCAGCTTGATGCTCCCCATCACGACCGTCTTGGCGCTGGACATTTCCCGCTTGAAACCGGCCAGTTCGAAGAAGCGCAGCGCCCGCTCGTTGCGCAAGGGAATCCATACGGCCACATGGGTGCAGTCTTCTTCCAGCAAGCCCTCGCGCGCGCCATCCCAAAGTGCCAGGCCCACACCACGGTCCCAATGCGTGGGCGCCGCGTAGATCGCCCAGATCTCGCCCATGGTGGCGGGGGTCCCCTTGTCGCGCGAGCGGTCAAAGCCGACGAAGCCGATCACCTTGCCTCCCTCCAGCGCCACCATCACTTGCGGATCACCGTACTCGATGGCTTCGCGCCACAGGGACAGGCGCTTGGCGGCAGACAAACCGCCCAGGTGTTCGCCTGACACCAGCCCCCTGTAGGCCGCCTGCGACGCACTGGAATGGATATCGGCGACGGCCTGGGCGTCGTTCAGGGTTGCAAGGCGGACTTCATAAATGGGGGTGCTGGACATGGCGCAGGAGATTGGTAGGGGCAAACGGATGGCGGTGGCACGCACCGGGCAGCCCAGATTGTCGCGCAAAGCCCCCTGTTCGGAGCCCCAGACGCTGCCGGCTTCAGGTGCTTTGCCGGATCACCAGCTCAAAGCCCAGATCCCGGTTCGCGACGGCTGGCTGCTGCCGGTTCATCAAGCTCAGCAACACGCTGGCGGCTTCGCGTCCGACCTCGGTGCGGGGCGTCGAGATCGTCGTCAGCGGCGGCACCATCTGGGCGCTTTCCGCGAGGTCGTTGAATCCGGCGATCGCAACATGGCCGGGCACCTCGATACCCATGCGCGGCGCATGCAGCAGGGCACCGTGCGCCAGATCGTCGTTGCAGAAAAAAATCGCGTCGACGCGGGGTTTGGCCGCGACGATCTGCTCGAACATGCGGGCACCCAGCTCGACCGATGAGGGTGCTTCATTCAACCACTCCAGGCGGGCGTCATGGCGGCCGCATGCGGCCAGGGTCTCGCGCCAACCCTGCAAGCGCTGAAGGGTGCGGGCATCGAGCTGGGCCGCGGCAAACGCAATGCGCCGGCGCCCGCGCTCAAGCAGATGGCGTGTCATGGCCGCCGCTGCTTCGGCCTGGGAGAAGCCCACGCTGAAGGCCTGCGCGTCACCTGCCACTTCCATCATGAAGACACAGGGCGTGGCGCCGGACTGGATCAGCTTGCGCGTCGCCTTCGACTGCTCGAGCCCAGTCAGCAGCAGGCCTGCGGGTCGATGCAGCAGTTGCTCGCGCAGCAGTTGCTCCTCTTCGAGTACGTCATAGTGCGTGATGCCGATCAGGGTCTGGAACCCGCCCTGACGCAGCGTTTGCTGGATCGCTTCGAGCAACTCGACGAACAGCCGGTTGGTGAGGGACGGAATCAGCACAGCCACATGGCTGCTGCGCTGCGACGCAAGCGCCCGCGCGGCCGGATCGGGAACATAGCCCAGCTTGGCCGCGGCCGCGTTGACGCGCTCGGCCAGCACCGGGTCGACGGTGGATTCCCCGCGCAGCGCGCGCGACGCCGTCATCGGACTGACTTGCGCCAAACGCGCCACGTCGGCCAAGGTGGCCCGCCCTGTCGCGCGCCCGGAACGAGAAACGTCGATTTTCATGGTCTCAGTGTAAACCCCAATATGCACTAGTCAGCAAACCTTTAAGATAGCGCTACCTTGAAATAAATTGAAGCTTTTCCCCAGATTATTCCTGCAGTTGCACTCGAAATAGATAGCGCTATTTCATCCTGATCGGATGACGCGGCACATGATTCAAGCCAACCCATTATTTGACCCGACTTCCCGCTCGACCGCAGCGTCGCCCAACCAACCGGACGCGGCTTGCGCGCGCATTGGCAACCTGGTGGTGATGGGCGTCTCCGGTTGCGGCAAATCGAGCCTTGCAGCGGCACTGTGCCAATCCATGGGCGGCCGCCTGATCGAGGGCGACGATTTTCACAGCGCCGGCAACAAGGCCAAGATGCAAGCCGGACTCGCCCTCACCGACCAGGATCGCGCCAGCTGGCTGGCAGCACTGGGCCACGAATTGGGAGAGTGCGCAGGCGGCACGGTGCTCAGCTGTTCGGCGCTCAAGCGAGCTTATCGCGCCACGTTGCGCGCAGCGTCGCCGGGTCTGCATTTCGTTTTTCTGGATATCGACCTGGAACACGCAATGGCGCGCGTTCAGGCGCGGGCAGGTGAACACTTTTTTCATCCGGGTCTGGTGCGCAATCAGTTCGACGTCCTCGAGTCGCCTTTGGGAGAACCCAGGGTTCTGCGGCTGGACGCCAGACAACCCTTATCCACATTGTGCGACGCCGCGCGGGACTGGCTCGCACACCCTATCCCCACCCAGCCCGACCACTTCAACGAGGACAAGACTTCATGAACGCATTCACGGCAAAAATCATCCCGCGCCTTCGCTGGCGCATCGGCGGCCTGATCGGGGCCGGCGTACTGATCAATTACTTCGACCGCATCAGCATCTCGGTCGCCGGACCACAACTGCAGCAGGCTTTCAGCCTGACACCTGCCGAGCTGGGCCTGCTGTTCAGCGCATTTTTCTGGAGCTATGCCCTTTTGCAAATTCCGGCGGGCTTGATTCTGGACCGCTTCGGCGTGACCCGCGTCGGCCGCTGGGGTGCGTTTCTGTGGGGTGTCGCGTCCACCATCACAGCCTGCGCAAGCGGCTTCGCCGGTATCTTCCTCGCCCGTATCCTGCTCGGCATTGCCGAGTCACCGAGCTTTCCCGCCAACTCAAAGGCCACCGGCTACTGGTTTCCGCGCACGGAGCGCGCCCTGTCCACCGCGCTGTTCGACGCTGCCGCCAAGTTCTCCAACGTGATCGGCGTGCCGCTTGTGGCGCTCGCGGTGGTGCACCTGGGCTGGCGCTGGGGCTTCGGCATCGTCGCCGCCCTGAGCTTCGTGTATTTCATCGCGTTCTACGTGATCTACCGGGATCCGAGCAAGCACCCCCGTCTCACGCGGGAAGAACGCGACTACATCACGTCCAACGGCGCAACGCCCGAGGGCCAGCTTTCAGCAAGCCCCGCCGGCATGCTGGCCTACCTGCTCAAGAGTCGCAAGGTCTGGGGACTCACCATCGGCTTCGCGGCTTATGGCTATTGCTTCTATTTGTTCCTGACCTGGCTGCCCGGCTATCTGGTCCAGACCATGCACATGAGCATTCTCAAATCTGCGTGGTTTGCCGCCATCCCCTGGCTGTGCGCCACCGTGTCCGACCTCGTGGTCGGAGGCTGGCTCATCGATCACCTGGTAGCCAAGGGCCTGAACGAAAACCTCGTGCGCAAGGGCGTGCTGCTGGCCGGCATGTTTTGCGGCCTGGCGGTGTTCGGCGCCACCACCACGACAGATCCGGTGGTTGCCATCGTCTGGATTTCGATCGCGTTGAGCGGGCTGGCAGCGGCCGCGCCGGTCGGCTGGTCGATTCCCTCGCTGATCGCACCCAAGGGCGGTGTCGGCACCGTGGGTGGCATCATGAATTTTGTCAACAACATGATGGGCGCGGTCGCACCGATCGTCACGGGTTACACCGTGGGCAGCACTCAGTCATTCAGCAACGCCTTCATCGTCGCCGGCGTCGTGCTGGTGGTGGGCATGGTGTCGTTCGTCGTCCTGCTGCGTCGAATCGAGCCACTGCCCGAGCCACCCAGCCCGGCCGGCGCAGGCTACGCGGTCGGCTGACGTTGCACCACCGTCCATCCGGCAGACGGCAGCGCCGGGCTGGACGGATAATGCGAGGGACAGGACGCTTGCAGTCCTGGCACCGCCGTCGACCCGACTGAACCCCGTTTTCCGTGGACAAACCCGCATCCGCTCCAATCAGACATGACAGCAGTCCGGTGAGCGAGGCGCGCCAGCACAGCCCCGCCGCCGAGCGCAACCGGCAACCCATTCTGGAGGTGCTGCAGCGCCTGCTGCCCGCACGGGGCAGGGCACTGGAGATTGCCAGTGGCACGGGCCAGCACGCGGCCCATTTCGCTGCCGGGCTGCCGGGCTGGACATGGCTGCCGAGCGATCTGCAAGCCGATGCGCTGGCGTCCGTGGCGGCCTGGTGCGCCGTTAGCGATGCCAGTGGCGCCCCACCGACCAACGTGCTTCCGCCGGTGCGGCTGGACGTGATGGCGCCGCACTGGCCCGTTCCCGACCTGGTCGATGCCATCTTCTGCGCCAACATGCTGCACATTGCACCGTGGCCGACCTGCGCGGCGCTGATGCGCGGCGCCGCGCGCTATCTGGCCGAGCAAGGTCTGCTGCTGACCTACGGCCCCTACCTGGTGGACGGCCAGGCCACGGCACCCGGGAACCTGGCTTTTGACGAGAGCCTGCGCGCGCGCAATCCGGCCTGGGGAATCCGGCGCACGGCCGACGTGGCGCACGAGGCGTCCAGGGTAAGCCTGCGGCTGCGCGAGCAGATCGCCATGCCGGCCAACAACCTGCTGCTCGTGTTCGAACGCACGCGGCCAGTGCGCCAGCAGCTGCCCGACGCGCCAGCATGAGTGCACGCGACGGCGAGCCGACCGCCCCCTTTGAGGCGCGCCTGGCAACCGCGGGACTGCGCTTCGATGCGCCGGCGGATCTACCGCTGTTGCAGGCGGCACTGCGTGCCGGCATTGATCTGCCCAGTTCTTGCCGTAACGGCACCTGCCGCACCTGCATATGCCGGCTGCTCGATGGGCAAATCAGCTACCGCATCGAATGGCCGGGGCTGAGCGCCGAGGAAAAGCGTGAAGGCTTCATCCTGCCCTGCGTCGCCTATCCCCTGTCCGACGTGGTGATCGAGCCGGTCAACCCGTCGGCCGCTCCGCTTTATATAGCAAGATAACAATACCGAGAGTGGAGTTTCGGTGTGTTTCGTACAATCCCGTGCACCACCATGCGTTTCAGACTTTCGCTCTCGTCCGAACCACTACTCGCCCCGTTCCTGTGCAGGCTGGCCGTACTGGCGGCGCTGGCCCTCGGCAGTACCACCGCGGTGCTGGCGGCGCCTTTTGAAAACACCATGGCCCAGCGCATGCAGGCGTGCATGGCCTGCCATGGTCTGCAGGGCCGGGCCGGGCCGGATGGCTACTACCCGCGCATCGCGGGCAAGCCGGCGGGCTACCTGTACCACCAGTTGCTGAGCTTTCGCGACGGGCGGCGCCACTATGCCTTGATGACCGGCATGGTCGACCTGCTGTCGGACGCCTACCTGATGGAAATTGCACAGTATTTTTCTTCCATCGACGCCCCCTACCCTCCGCCCGCCACGGCCGCGCAGATCGGGACGACGCCCGAGCTGTTGCGGCAGGGCCAACGGCTCGTTACCCAGGGCGATCCGGCGCATGGCATTCCGGCCTGCGTGCAGTGCCATGGCCAGGCGCTCACCGGCGTGGCGCCTGATATTCCGGGCCTGCTCGGGCTGCCGCGCGACTACCTGAATGCGCAGATGGGCTCGTTTCGTACCGGACAGCGCCGCGCCCAGGCGCCCGACTGCATGGCCACCGTCGCGCAGCGACTCAGCCTGGCCGACGTCAATGCCGTTGCAAGCTGGCTCGCAACGCGGCCGCTGCCGGCCGACACCCACCCGGCAAGCGCCTTGTCGGCGCCTTTGCCCCTGCCCTGCGGCAGCGTGTCGGACGCCAACGAGGCCCGCCGATGAAAAAGCTTGGCGTCGCGCTTGTGGCCGCCGTCGCCGTGCTGGCCGGCCTGGCCGCACTGGTGTGGCATCTGAATGTGCGGGACGAACCCGATTGGTCGGCATCGGAGCCGGCCAGCGCACCAACGCCCGCCATCCTGGCGCGAGGTGAATATCTGGCGCGGGCCGGCGACTGCATGGCCTGCCACACTGCGCGTGGCGGCGCCGCTTTCGCGGGCGGGCTGGCCCTGGCCACGCCGTTCGGCACGGTGTACACGTCCAACCTCACACCCGATGATGCAACCGGGGTGGGCACCTGGTCGTCCGCGGATTTCTGGCGAGCCCTGCACAACGGGCGCGCGAAGAATGGGCGCCTGCTGTACCCGGCGTTTCCCTACACCAACTACACCAAGATCACGCGCGAGGACTCCGACGCGCTCTACGCCTGGCTGCGCACGCTTGCGCCGGTGCGCCAGCCAAACCGGCCGAATGCGCTGCGCTGGCCGTACAACACGCAAGTTGCGCTGGCGGTATGGCGCGCCCTGTATTTCACCCCCGGAACCTACACACCCGACACCGCCCGATCGGCACAATGGAACCGGGGCGCCTATCTGGTTCAGGGCCTGGGGCACTGCAGCGCCTGCCACGCCGCGCGCAACGCACTGGGCGCCACCTCCGACTCGCTGGACCTGGCCGGTGGACTGATTCCATTGCAGAATTGGTACGCGCCCTCGCTGCAATCGCCGCAAGAAGCCGGCGTGGCTGACTGGAGCACGGCAGACATCGTCCGACTGTTTCAGACCGGCGCCACCCGCCACGGCTGGGTCACCGGCCCGATGGCCGAAGTGGTGCTGCGCGGCACCCAGTATCTGTCGCAGCAGGATCTGGCTTCCATCGCCCAATACCTGAAGGCCCTGCCCGGCGCGCATGCGGACACGGCACCCGCGGCGCGCGCGTATCCGCCCGTCAGCCCCATGGTCGCGATGGCGGGCGCCAGGCTCTACCAGGACCGCTGCGCGCAGTGCCATGGTGCCACGGGGCAAGGCGTGCCCAACGCCTATCCGGCACTGGCCGGGAACCGCGCTGTCACGATGGACCGGCCCGCCAATCTGGTGCAGATGGTGATGTATGGCGGTTTCGCGCCGCCCACTGCCGGAAACCCGCGGCCCTTCGGCATGCCGCCCTATGTACTGGTGCTGAGCGACAGCGAAATTGCTGCTGTGTTGACCCACATTCGCATGTCGTGGGGGAATGACGCGGGGCCGGTCAGCGAGTTCCAGGTCAAACGCTTGCGAAACACCGCGACGCCTTGAACCCCGCCAGGGCGTCAGAACGCAACCTGGACGATTGCCGGTATGGCGTGCCTCATGGGCGGTTTGACATTTGGGGGCGCATGTTGTCAGATAGACCGACGGTTCAGGCCCACCCCACCCGGAAACACCATGGACTACCATCGCGGCGACTTCGTCTGGTTTGAGCACCTGTCGCGCGGCATTCCCGCCACCGCGCGCTTGCGCGTGCCGGTGGATCGATTCGGCGCCGCGATTACGCTGATGCGGCCAGAGCCGGCGACGCGATAGCGCACCGCCTGCGATGTCAATCCCATGCCGACCGTGCAACGCATCGTGATCGTGGGTGGAGGCGCTGGCGGGTTGGCGCTCGCGACCCAACTGGGCCAGCGTCTGGGGCGCAAGGGCCTGGCGGAGATCACCCTGGTGGATGCCGCGCGCACGCACGTCTGGAAGCCGCTGCTGCATCAGCTGGCAGCCGGCAGTTACGACGCGCACGCGGAAGAAATCGAATACCTGGCGCAGGCGAGCTGGAACCACTTCAAATTCCGGCTCGGCACGCTGGACGGGCTGGACCGCGCCAGCAAGACCGTGCAGCTGGGCGCCAGCCATGACGAGACCGGCGCCGAGGTCACGCCCGCGCAGCAACTGCCGTACGACACGCTGGTGATTGCGGTCGGAAGCCAGACGAACGACTTCGGCACCCCCGGCGCCGCCCGGCACACCATCAAGCTCGACACGCCACAGGCGGCCAGGCGCTTCAACGACCGGCTCATCAACGCCTGCATCCGCGCCCAGACCGTTGCTCCCGACGCGGACCGCAGCGGCCTGACCGTCGCCATCGTGGGTGGCGGCGCGACCGGCGTCGAGCTGGCGGCGGAACTGCACGCCTCGGCGCGCATGCTGGCCAGTTACGGCTTCGACAATATCCATCCCGAAAAGGACTTGCGGCTGGTGCTGGTGGAGGCCGCGCCGCGCCTGTTATCTCAATTGCCGCCCCGGCTGGGCGAAGCGGCGCAGCGCGAGCTGCGCAAATTGTCGGTGGAGGTCCACACCGACGAGAAAGTCGTGGAGGTGATGGCGGATGGCCTGCGAATGGCCAGCGGCAAGGCGATTGCGTCGGACATCACGGTGTGGGCCGCCGGCGTCAAGGCTGCGGATTTCCTGAAGACCCTCGGCGGCGAGCGACCGCTTCAAACCAACCGGCTCAACCAACTGATGGTGCGGCAGAACCTGCAAAGCACCCTCGACCCCGACATCTACGCGTTCGGTGATTGCGCGGCCTGCCAGCAGCCCGATGGCACCTGGGTGCCGCCCCGCGCGCAAGCCGCCTATCAGCAGGCCATGTACCTGGCGCGCCGATTGCCCCAGTTGATGAATGGCGAGCCAGTCCCCGCCTTCGTGTACACAGATCAGGGTTCGCTGGTGTCGCTGGCGGAGTATTCGTCGGTGGGCAGCCTCATGGGGCGCCTGACCAGGGGCAGCTTCTTCATCGAAGGCCGCCTGGCCAAACTCATGTACTGGGGCCTGCACAAGCAGCATCAGTTTGCGCTCGGCGGTTTGCGAAAGACCCTGCTGATTACCCTGTCCGAGCTGATCGACCACGCACACCGGCCGCGCATCAAGCTGCACTGAAAAATACCGCGGATCGGCGGCACAATAGCCGCCTCACTACCGGAGAAGCACCATGCCCAAAGGCGAACAAAAAAGCAACAAGATGGTCAAGAAACCCAAGAAGGACCTGTCACCCCCCAAACCCGTCTCGCCCGACGCGGTGCGGCCCACCATCACGACCGTGGTGCCGGTGCGCGGCAAGCCGAAAAAATAATCAGCGGCGGTGGCCAGTGAGCCGCCCCATTCGCCGCGTGGTGCGAGCGGGGCATTTGTTTCACCATCTCACCCATCGATCAAACCGGATGGCGCCCCTGTTCGCGGACGATGCCCTGCTGGTGCTGGACAAGCCCAGCGGCCTGCTCGCGGTGCCAGGACGCGGTGCCGAGAAGCAGGATGCGCTGAGTACCCGCGTGCGGCACCGGTATCCGGACGCGCTGATCGTGCATCGGCTGGACATGGCAACGTCCGGCCTCATGCTGATGGCGCGCGGACCTCATGTGCAGCGCGCGTTGAACCAGTGCTTTGCCGATCGGAAAGTCAGCAAGCGCTACGAGGCCGTGGTGAGTGGGCGGCTGGCACCGCCAGCCGATGCCTGCGACGGCTGGAGCGTGATCGATCTGCCGATCAGCGTGGACTGGCCGAAGCGACCGCTGCGCATCATTGACGCCGCGCGCGGCCAGCCCAGCGTTACGCACTGGCGGGTGCTGTCGTACGACCCCGTCCGTCGTGCCACTCGCGTGCTGCTGGCGCCCGTTACGGGCCGCTCGCACCAGCTTCGGGTCCATTTGCAGGCGATCGGGCATCCCATCCTCGGCGATACGCTCTACGCGGGAGCTGCGGCGCGATGCCAGTCCAGCCGGTTGCTACTGCACGCCTGCGCGCTGCAATTCGCCCACCCCGTCACGGGTGCGCAGGTCGCATTCGAAAGCCCGGTGCCGTTCTAGCGCTAAAGTGCGGGGCATGAACCAACACCTGTACGTCATTACCGGGGCTTCGCGCGGCATGGGCCTGGCCATTGCAAGGCAACTGCTCGCGCCGGGCCACACCGTGTTGTGCATTTCCCGCAGCACCAGCGAAATGCTGGCGCGCGAAACCAGGGCCGCCGGCGCCACCCTGCTTCAATGGTCGCAAGACCTGGCGTTCGGCGAACAGGCCAGCGAGCGGCTGGCGCAGTGGCTCGGCCAACAGGACGCAAGCGCCTTCGACAGCGCCACGTTGATCAACAACGCCGGCGTGATCTCACGTATCGGTCCGTTGAGCGAAGCGGAGCCTGCCGATCTGGCGAACGCCCTGCGCGTTGGCCTGGAAGCGCCCATGCAGCTCACCGCAGCTTTCCTGCATACCACGCAACACTGGACCGCCGCCCGCAGGGTGCTGAATATTTCGTCCGGCATGGGGCGCCGGGCGATGGCGTCCCAGGCGGCTTATTGCGCCGCCAAGGCGGGGATGGATCACTTCACGCGCTGCCTGGCACTGGACGAAGCGCTCAAACCCAACGGTGCCGCCGTGTGCTCGCTGGCGCCCGGCGTGATCGATACCGACATGCAGGTTCAATTGCGTGGCGCCGACGCCGCCGCGTTTCCCGACCAGGGCAATTTCACCAGATTGAAACAGAGCGGCCAATTGTCGACGCCGGCCGACGCCGCTGCACGCGTGCTCAGCTACCTTGACCGTCCGCAATTCGGTGCGAATCCGGTGGCCGACGTGCGCGACTGATTTTTTACGCCGGGCCGCTCCAAGACCCCCTCGGGGGTTTAACTGGCACCGGTTCAGCGGCGCACCACGAGCACCGGCACATGCGCGTGCGACAGGATCCGCTGCGCGACACTGCCGAGCACCCACTTTTCAATGCCGCGCCGGCCATGCGAGCCAATCACGATGAGGTCCGCGCCCACGGATTCCGCCGTTGTCAGGATGCCCTTGTACACCGCATGCCCCTCGACCACTTGGGCCTTCACGGTGATGCCCGCGGCCTCGAAAGTCTCCCTGGCGCCCTTGATCGCTTCGTTGGCCTCGGCCGTGGCGGCGGACAGGTACTGTGTCTCTCCGTAGACGTAGTCGGTCCCGACACTCGTGAACGGGTAGGGGTCGATCACGCAGATGACCGTCACCACGCTGCCAAACGCCTTGGCCATGGCGACCGCCTTGTCGATCGCCAGATCGGAAGTGGGGGAGCCATCCACTGGAACCAGAATGTGTTTGAACATGTCATGAACTCCTTGTGTCGCAACGGACTTGCCATTGTGGCATCAGCAGCCCGCTGCTGCGGATCAATTTATACGCCGTCGCCGAGGAATCCCCCGGATCGCCAGGTCAGAACCAGCGTGTCCCGGTGTCCCTGCCCGGGGGTCAATGGCTGAATCGGCGTTGACTCATGAATCACGCGCGCGTCATCGAGCAGCAGCAAGGACCACGGCTCGGTCAGCGTGAAGCGCTGGCCGTGCGGCCCGGCCGCCTCGAACACCCGCGTCTCGCCTCCCTTGATACCGGCGCGGCTCACCAGAAACACCGCGACAAAGTCAACCCCGTCGCGGTGCGCCCCTTCGGGTGTGGGCCGGCCAATGCCATCGGTGGTGTCGATGCGAAATTGGTGCGCCTCCAGATACCAGGGGGGCTCGCCAGCCGGCACCCCGTCTGCCGGGGTCGGTCCCAGATGCGCGAACACCTGGGTCAATGCGCGCAACAATTGCCCCCAGGATGCCTGCGCGACCACCTGGGGCTCCACCGGGTCGAACCAGCGCCGCATGCCGCCATGCAGTGCGTTGTACGCCAGCGGCTGCCAGTGCGCGCGATGCGGCACCTGGGTCACATGCTCGCCCGCCACGACAAAGCAGGAGTGGCGACGGCGCCGATAGTGGCCACCGTCCTTCAGATAGGTGTCCGGGCGCAGATTCTCCCAGCTCGCACTCAGGGCACCGAGAGAGGATTCACTGCATCCGGTGAGTTGGCGAACCCCAGCGGGACTGAGCACGGCATAGCCTTGCTGGCGCAGGTTGGAAACCAGTTCGCCGACCGATGAAAACAACGGCGGCAGCGTAGCGGTGGACATGGAATCGATGGGCCTGCGGTGCGCCTCAGGCGCTGACCTTGACACCTTTCCAGAAGGCCACGCGGCCGCGCACCATCTCGGCCTCGGGCTTGGGGTCGGCATAGTACCAGGCGGCGTCGGAGTTGAGTTCCCCATTGACCATGAGCGAGTAGTAGCTTGCCTGGCCCTTCCAGGGGCAGGTTGTCTTGTGGTTGCTGAAGGTCACGTAGTCGCGATTCAGCGAGTCCGCCGGAAAATAGTGGTTGCCTTCCACCACGACCGTGTCGTCGCTCTGCGCTATCACGGCGCCGTTCCAGGTAGCTTGCATCGGAATTCCTTTCAGGTGGGTGCGCTCAGCCAATGCAGGCTGAAGTATTTTTGCGGGTCGGTCCAGACCGGGCCGATGGCAAACCCGGCCTGCCGCGCCAGCGTCTGCAGGCTCTCAATGGTGAATTTACACGAGTTTTCGGTGTGCAGCGTTTCCCCTTCGGCGAACTCGAATTCCTGCCCGCACACCCGCACCCGCTGCCGGCGCCGGCTCACCAGATGCATCTCGATGCGCTGCAGCGGTGCGTTGTAAAAAGCGCTGTGCGCGAACTGGGTCAGATCGAAATTGCCCTCCAGTTCGCGGTTCGCGCGCGCCAGCAGGTTGAGGTTGAAGGCGGCCGTCACACCCTGCGCATCGTTGTAGGCGGCATGCAGCACATCGGGATCCTTCACCAGATCGGCACCCAGCAATAGCGCACCACCGCGCAGCACCTGCGCCGCCATCTGCAGGAAGTGCAGCGCTTCGGCGGGCGTGAAATTGCCAATGGTGGACCCCGGAAAGAACCCAATGCGCTGCCCGGCCCCGTCGCGCGGTGCCGGCAGCAGCAGGTGGCGAGTGTAGTCGGCCACCAGCGGCTGCACATGCAGGCTTGGGTAATCGCGCCGCAGCGCCCGCGCCGCGGCGCCGAGGTGCTCTCCCGAAATGTCAATCGGCAGGTACCGCGCCGGACGCTCCATGGCGCCCAGCAGCAAGCGCACCTTGCGCAGAGACCCTGCGCCGAACTCGACGATCTCGGCGCCCGGCCCCATGTGTCGCGCCATCTCGCGCGCGTGGGTCGCCAGCAGCGCCAGTTCAACGCGCGTCGGATAGTACTCCGGCAATTCACAAATGCGATCGAACAGGATGGAGCCCTGCGCATCGTAGAAATACTTGGGGGAAATGCTTCGCGGCGTGCCCGAGAGCGCCACCACGAAATCGCGGTCGAAGCCAGAGAGTGACGCACCCCGCGTCTCGCCGTCCGCCAGCGGCGTCTGTAGCTTGCCCAGTGTTCCGGCAGGCATCAGGCGTCCCTCGCCAGACGAATGCCCGAGAACTGCCAGCGCGCGCCGGGCGGGAAAAAGTTGCGATAGCTGGGTCGCGTGTGTCCCGCCGGGGTCGCGCTGCTACCCCCGCGCAGCACCAGCTGTCCCACCATGAATTTGCCGTTGTATTCACCAACGGCGCCGCCAAAGGGGCGAAACCCGGGGTACGGATCGTACGACGAGCGGGTCCACTGCCAGACCTGTTCCGTCATCTCGGTGATGCCCGGCACGGCGCAAGCCGCTTCCCATTCGAACTCGGTAGGCAGGCGCGCCTGCGCCCACTCGGCGTAGGCCGCGGCTTCATAGAAGCTGACCTGGCTGACCGGCGCCAGCGGATCGAGCGCACGCACGCCGTGCAGCCCGAACACTTGCCAATGCCCCGCGGGCGCCCGGTCGTCGTCCGGCGCAATCCAGTAGGGCGGGTGATCCCAGCCATTTGCCTGCACTGCGGCCCAGCCGTCCGACAGCCACAATTCGGGACGGCGGTAGCCTCCGTCCTCGATGAATTGCAGGTACTCCGCGCAATTCACCAGCCGGTCCGCGATCCGGTAAGGCGCCAGCAAGACTTCGTGTCGCGGCGTCTCGTTGTCGAACGCGAACCCATCGCCATCATGGCCGACCAAGACGGTGCCGGCGGGCCCGGCGAGCCAGCGCAACGGCACGCTGGCGGGCGCCACCCGCAGTGCCGCGCGGTGCGACGACCCCGAGGCAGGCCGGCCGGCCGGCAGCAGCGGATTGCACGAGAGGGCATGCAATATGTCGGTCAGCATCAGTTCCTGATGCTGCTGCTCATGGTGCAGGCCCAGCGTAAGCAAAGGCATGACCTCCCGCCATGCGCTATCGTCACAGGCCGCGACCAGGTTTTGCACGGCGGCGTCAACATGCGCGCGATAGGCATGCACCTGCGCCAGGGTGGGCCGGGTCAGCAAGCCGCGCAGGGGCCTGGGATGGCGCGGACCGAGGGCCTCGTAGTAGGAATTGAAGAGGTAAAAGAAACGCTCGTCGAACGCCTGGTAGCCGGGCAGGTGCGCGCGCAGCACCACGACCTCGAAGAACCAGCTGCCATGCGCCAGGTGCCACTTCATCGGACTGGTATCGGGCATGGACTGGATGCACTGGTCTTCCGCCGAAAAAGGGGCCGCCAGGGCCAGGGTGTGGGCGCGAACTTCAGAAAACCGCTGCGCCAGCACCTCGCGTGGACCATTGACCTGAATGCGCCGATCGGCAGTCAACGGGGATGGGAACATGCAAAGAACCTCCAGGAACGGCAAGGCCCGCCGAGCGGGTCTTTGCGGGATCTCAACACATGAGTCGTGCCGACATCGGAATCATTACAGCACAAGACCCTCGCGCGGGTGCCCGGCGACTCGACCGGACCAATGCCCGTCCACGGCGGTGGAACCTTGAAGCGCAGTCCGCACGTCGCTGGCAAAACCGCTTCAGCGACCCCAGAACTTCACATATACTATTTAAATGATAGCAATATATCCATAATGGGTAACGGCTTTCATCAGTTTTTATTCACATTTCTCGGGCTCGACAGAATCCCGCCTATTTATGCAATTCGTGCATGAAGTCGTTTGCACAATGCCTTGGACAGTTGGGCTGCAGGCTCTTAAGCTTGATGGCCTGATCGTTCCACAGGAGTTATTTCATGTCCAAGGCATCCAGCACGCCGACACCGCCGGCGACCGCAGCCCATCCCCTTCCCTCCTATCTTCAGGCCGACAACCTCGGTCCGTGGGGGGTTTACCTGCAGCAGGTGGATCGGGTGACACCGTACCTGGGCAACCTGTCGCGCTGGGTTGAAACGCTCAAGCGCCCCAAGCGCGCCCTGATCGTGGACGTGCCGATCCACCTGGACAATGGCAGCGTGGCCCACTTCGAAGGCTATCGGGTCCAGCACAACGTCTCGCGCGGCCCCGGCAAGGGCGGTGTG
>SCRU01000196.1 GCA_004323695.1 Burkholderiaceae bacterium | reverse complement strand
GTGATGTTTCTCTTCCTCGCTCATCTTATGCAAATGTATTTGATTTATTTAAAGAGGAAAAGTGGTTCTTTACTGGCGCTTCCATGCAAAAGCGTCAAGAAATACTTAAGGCTTGGAAATTAGATGGTTTTCACGCCATCTTCCCTTCCAAGGATATGCCTGCACGTCCGGGTTATTTATCAACTCCTAAAAAATCGGCTTGGGCCTCTTGTCTCATCATCCCAAGTTTTGATAAAAACGGAAATATCTCAGATACAATCAAACTGGGGGCAACCGATTCTCTGTTAAAGATTGGTAGCAAGCCTATTAAAACGCTACCTCCTGCGCAATGGAGTGTCCACGGTGAACGCATTCCGTGGGGGCTATACGACGAAGGTTTAGATAAGGAAACTGTCATTCTGGTATCCCATCCTTTAGATAGAATGGCGATTCTACAAGCTGGAATTACTTCGGTCATCTGTTTGCCAGATAATCTTCATCTGCCTGATGCAGATCAATGGAACTTCTTGCCGCTCTTAGCTAATGTCTTGAAAGACGCTAAACGTATCATTACAGCATTTCCTGATACGATGGAGGGCAATGGCGCGGGTCATGAAATTGCACGTCGCCTTGGATACCAGCGTTGCTATCGTGTAGACTGGACGAAGGTCAATAAGCCTGACGATTGTAAAGTGATGTCCCCTTGGGTGGCTAACCTTTTATGGGAAGAGGGCGGAGTTGAATCTGTTTTGGGTATGGCCTGCCCATATCCATCATCATCTGCCCAAGAATTGGTGGACGTGTTCGGAACAGTGGATTTTTATTTAAGGAATGGAATGCCTCGTGGTGTTGATTTGGGTATGCCTTCTTTGGATGCGTTGTACTCTGTAAAACCCGGCCAATCGACCATGATTTACGGAATTCCTAACCAAGGAAAAACCACGTTGATTGATAACCTATGTTATCGTTTGGCGTCTAGGCACGGTTGGTCTGGAGCCATTTTTTCACCTGAGTTCAAAGAACCTGCAAGATGGTTTACCTCTATGGTTGAAAGAGTTATGGGACGTGCTGTCTCTCCTGAAAACCCGTTAGTTGAGGAAGAATACCAAGCCGCCTGTTCCTTTGTTCAAGACCATTTCAAAGTCATTGATCCGACTCACAATGAATCAGCGACAGACAACCCTTGTTCCTTAACAGCGATATTGGAAGAGGCTACCATTTTAGTGATGAAATACGGCATTCGTTTCTTGGTTATTGATCCTTGGAATGAATTGGATAGCACCCGTCCAATGAATATCACTGAAAAAGAACATTTGCAAAGCCAACTTACCTTATTAAATCGCTTCATGGCAAGACACGGTGTGCATGTGTTCATTGCGGTTCACCCCAATAAACTCGAGAAAGAAAGGGATGGTTATTATCCTGTACCTAATGTGTATCAGGCGGATAATGGCGCAATGTGGTTCAATAAAATGGATAACATCATCTGTGATTATCGTCATGTAGGAAGGCCTGATGAAGATATTCATGACTTACATATTCAAAAAATTCGTCATAGAGAAGTGGGGCGTCCGGGTCTTACACATTTGAGTTATCATACAGACTCCTTGCGTTTGATTGATGATGTTCACGCTACGCGTCGTGTACAAAGTTATGATAACAAGGCATTCTCGGAATCCCGCTACTATCTGTTGCGAGAAGAAAGAACTGCTGAAATAACGCCTTATATGGAAATGTGTTCTCGAGGACGTGAAAAAGAGGTTAACTCATGGGTAAGTCAAAATACAACCTCAAATGACCAGCGTGCTATTCGTGGATGGTTGGCAACAGCACGAAAGAAGATGGAAACTGAGTCCGAAAACGTAGAATCGTAAAATAGCTATAAATGATTCAAGATGGTTTAATGAACCATTAACAGAAGTTTAAAATGTGTATTTTAACAAGATTTTTCTTGACAAGTTCAGGTGTTCTCTGTACAATTCCTTATGTACTGGAG
>SCRU01000057.1 GCA_004323695.1 Burkholderiaceae bacterium | reverse complement strand
ATGTCGCGCGGTAGCACCCGCAACGCACTCAGCCCAGCGCGTAACACGCTTCGCCCGGCCACAGGCGGCAGGTCGAGCATAGCGGTCAAGTCAGGTGATAGGTGCATAGTCGTTCCCGGTCAGCCACGCCGCCATGCGTGAAAGCGCTCGCCCCAAGCGAGCAGTCCCTGGGGTGTATGCGTGCGCCTCCAGTTACCGGCGACGTATTTGTTGGCCTCGGCCAGCGTTGGGTAGGTGTGGATGGTGCCGAGGATTTTGTTCAGACCGATACCGTGTTTCATGGCCAACACGAATTCGGCGAGCAGGTCACCGGCGTGTTCGCCCACGATGGTCACGCCCAGGATGCGGTCCTTGCCTGGCACCGTCAGCACCTTCACGAAGCCGTGCGCCTCGCCGTCCGCGATGGCACGGTCGAGGTCGTCCAGGCCATACGTCGTCACCTCGTAGGGCACGCCTTTCTCCTTCGCCTCTATTTCGTTCAGCCCGACACGCGCCACCTCGGGCTCGACGAAGGTAGCCCAGGGGATGACGCGGTAGTCGGCGCGGAACTTCTTGAACGGATCGAACAGCGCATTGACGGCCGCGTACCAGGCCTGGTGGGCGGCAGTGTGCGTGAACTGGTACGGGCCGGCCACGTCGCCCGCCGCATAGATGTTCGGCAAGTTAGTCTGCAGAAAGCCGTTGACCTCGACCGTGCGGCCTGTCGTCACCCCGAGTTCCTCCAGCCCGTAACCCTTGAGATTGGCGACGCGGCCCACGGCCACCAGCAGGGCGTCGAAGGCAATGCGCACCTCGTGGCCTTCGTGCGTGGCGACGAGCTGCTTCTCGCCATTCACCACTTCGACACGCTCGGCCTTGTGACCCACGAGCACGGCGATGCCCTCGGCACGGAAGCGCGCGGTCACCAGGTCCGAGACGTCCGCGTCCTCGCGCATCAGGATGCGCGGCGCCCTCTGGACCTGCGTGACTTGCGAGCCCAGGCGGGCGAAGGTCTGCGCCAGCTCGCTGCCGATCGGGCCGCCCCCCAGCACCACCAGCCGATCGGGTCGCTGGCGCAGGGCCCAGACGTTGTCGGAGGTGAGCACATCGACCTGCTCGATACCGGGTATCGGCGGCACGAAGGGCCGGGCACCGGTGGCGATGACGATGCTGCGCGTCGTCAGCCGCTCGACGCTGCCGTCGTGCAGCGTGATCTCGACTTCCCAGGGCGACACGATGCGCGCGCTGCCTTCGGCGACGTCGACGCCGAGGCTCGTATAGCGCGCCACCGAGTCGTGCGGCTCGACCTGCCTGATGACGCGCTGGACACGTTCCATCACTTCGGCGAAATCGAATTCGGCCTGCGCCGATCGGACGCCGAACTCCTGCGAGCGCTTCACGTGCGAGAGGAACTTGGCCGAGCGGATCAGCGCCTTGGAGGGTACGCAGCCGGTGTTCAGGCAGTCGCCACCCATCGCGTGCTTCTCGACGAGCGTGACCTTGGCCTTCACCGCGGCAGCGATGTAGGCGGTGACGAGACCGGCCGAGCCGGCGCCGATGACGACGAGGTTGCGGTCGAAGCGCGCCGGCCGCTTCCATCGCGCGTAGACCTTGCGCGCCTGCACTGCATCGACGATCTTGCGCGCCACGAGCGGGAACACGCCGAGCAGCACCAGCGAGCCGAGCAGGCCGGGCGAGACGATGCCCGAGAGCGAGTCGATGCGGGCCAGTTGCGTACCGGCGTTGACGTAGACCAGCGTGCCGGCGAGCATGCCGAGTTGGCTGACCCAGTAGAAGGTGCGCGGGCGCATCGCCGTCAGGCCCATCGCCAGGTTGATCATGAAGAACGGGAACACCGGCACGAGGCGCAGCGTGAAGAGATAGAACCCGCCGTCCCTTTCCACGCCGGCATTGATGGCGGCCATGCGTTCGCCGAAGCGGGCCTTCACCCAGTCGCCGAGCAGCCAGCGTGCCGTGAGGAAGGCGAGCGTGGCGCCGATCGTCGAGCCGAACGAGACGATCAGCGTGCCCCACCCGAGACCGAACACGGCGCCGGCCGCGAGTGTCATCACGGCCGCCCCGGGCAGCGACAGCGCAGTGACGGCGACGTAGCCGGCGAAGAACAACAACGCGGCGACCAACGGCTGCGCGGCGCGCCACGCCTCGAGTTCGGCCTGGCGGCCTTTGATCGTCTCCAGGCTCAGATAGTGCCCGAGATCGAATGCAAAGAAGGCGGCCACCAGGCCTGCCAATACAACCACCACCCACCAACGCTTGTCCAGACGCATCTCGTGCCCTTGTTCCTGCGGCAGGACACAGGCGCCTTCCACCCTTGCATAGACGCCAGCGGCGCCGAATCCTTACAAGACGGTCGCCCCCATCGCGGTTGTAAGGATTGCGATGGCTGGCACGTCAAAGCACGGAACCACCACCCGGAGTATTCGATGGACCCAATTCGCATCGGCATTCTCGGAGGAAGCGGCCTGTACAGGATGGAGGGCCTGACCGACGTGCGCGAGCACGCGATGAACACGCCCTACGGTGCGCCTTCCGACGCCTTTTTGCTGGGCAAGCTCGATGGCGTCGACGTCGCGTTCCTCGCCCGCCACGGTCGCAGCCACGGCCTGATCCCGAGCGAGATACCGTTTCGCGCCAACATCCATGCGATGAAGGCGCTCGGTGTGCAGTACCTGCTTTCAGTGTCTGCCGTCGGGTCGATGCAGGAGGATATCGCGCCGCTCGACATGGTGCTGCCCGACCAGTTCATCGACTTCACACGCAAGCGTGAGGGCAGCTTCTTCGGCGAAGGGGCAGTGGCGCATGTGTCCCTCGCCGATCCCGTGTGCAGTGTGCTGCGCGGAGTGCTCGTTGAGGCTTTCGCCGATGCGGCGTTTGCCGACATCCGCCTGCACGACGGCGGTACCTACGTGTGCATCGAAGGGCCGGCGTTCTCGACTCGGGCCGAATCGAACTGGTACCGCAGCCTCGGCGCGGCGGTCATTGGCATGACCAACATGCCCGAGGCGCGCCTTGCGCGCGAAGCCGAGATCGCCTACGCGACGCTGGCGCTCGCCACCGACTGGGACTGCTGGCATCCGCACCAGGCCTGCGTGACAGCCGAAATGGCGATCGCCAACCTGCAGGGCAACGCACAGCGCGCACAGACTCTGCTGACCCATGCCGTGCGACGGATCGCCGCCAGATGGCCGGCGTCAAGCGCGCACGACGCGCTGGGTTCGGCACTCGTCACGCCCCCGTCGGCGATGGCGGCGGACGTCCGCACTCGCCTGGCGGCGCTCATCGCCCGGCTCCTCTGACGCCGGTCCAGGCGAATTCTTCGATGCGTTGCAAGGAATTTTCGCGGTCACCCGTCCGTCTCGACTCGGCGGTCGAAGTCCATCCGGCGGGATTCGCGCGCGAACAGGACGCTCCGGGCGTGCCGCTGTCAATTGACTGCACCGGAAATCTCCGTTTCGAGTTCGGCACCGACGTGGCTGCAGCGCCATGAGTCGATCCCTGCGGCGGGTGCTGATCGCGGTCGCCATGATCATTGTGGGTGTCGCCGTGTGGCAGTACCTGCCAGTCGGCCCGACCTTGTTGGCTGGCCGTGCGTTCGTCCAAGCGCAAGGCGCCACGGGTGTATTGATCTTCGTCGTTGGCTATGCCGTGGCCGTGGTGCTGTTCGCACCGGCGACACCGCTGACCCTTGCCGCGGGCGCCTTGTGGGGGATGTGGGGAGCGCCGGTTGCGCTGGCCGGCGGGCTGGCTGGCGCCATGATTTCGTTCGTAACGTCCCGACTCCTGCTGCGCCGCCACTGTGCAGAGCTTTGCGCTCGGCACCCCGTAACGCTGCAACTCGACAAGGTTGTGGCCCGGCTGGGATGGAAAGCAGTCCTCCTGGTGGGACTGTCAATCGTGATCCCGTTTTCAGTACAGAACTACGCGTTCGGCATGACCGGCGTGCGCATGCGCGACTTCGCTCTCGGGAGTTTCTCCGGGATGGTACCGACAACCTTCGTCTCGATCTGGATCGGCGCTGCCGGAAGCGTCGTCTCGTGGAACCCGCTCACACTCGGCCTCGCGGCGGTCGGCACGATTGCCGTCGTTGGTCTCGGGTACGCAGTGACCCGCCAGGTGAAGCAAGGCTTGCGCGATCCGAATCACTCAAGCCTGGTGCAAGATGAGAGCGCTCATCGTTGAAGGTGACCGTGAGTTGTTTCCACCCTGCGCGGAATCGATCGGGTCTCGCAGCCTCGGCGCCGCCGTCATCAGCATGACGAACATGCCCCGAAGCCAGGCTGGCACGCGAAGGCGAGATCGCCTACGCCACGCTCGTGCTGGCCACCGACTGGGATTGCTGGCATCCGCATCAAGCCTGTGTAACAGGCCGATATGGCCATTGCCAATTTGCAGGGCAACGCGCTGCGTGCCCAGACCCTGTTGAAGCACGCCGTACAACGGGTCGCAGCGACGTGGCCTGTTTCAACCGCTCACACCGCACTGGGATCGGCATTGGTAACGCCACCGGCTGCGATGTCGCCGGCCGTTAAGGCCCGCCTGCATCCACTGATTTCCCGTTTTCTGTGAACGCGCAGGGAATTCCGCATATCCCCGATTTGTAGTTTCGCTCGGAACGCCCGGGCTGTCGGGTGAAGGCCGAGGGACGCCATCGTGTGACTATTTCCGACGCGCTGGCGACTGCGCGCCATGCTGCTCGTCGACCGCCATTCCGGCCTGGTCCCACAATTGCGCGTCACCCGAGAAAAGGTCGGCAGATAGCGAGTGCACAGCTTTGAGCTGTTGCTCGACATTGCTGCAGTCGGCGCACATCGCCAGGTGCACGCGCAGTCGAACACGGTCGAGCCAGTCCAGCGGCTCGTCGAGATCTTGGGAAAGGAGCTCCGCGGCTCTTTTGCAGGAGTGAAAAGCTTTCATGCGCTCGCCTTGTTGCCGATCCAGTCGCGCTGCATGCACTCGCGCAACGCCATTCGCGCACGATGGAGAATCGTCCTGCAGTTCTGCGAGCTGACGCTGAGTCGCTCGCAGATCTCCGAGGTCTCGAAGCCAAGCCATTCGCGCATCATGAAGACTCGCCCGGTCTGCTTGGGCAGGCACCCCACGCATCGTTCGAGCACCGTCATCAGCTGGCGCTGCTCCGCCAGGTTTTCGGGCTGTTGCCAAGCCGGTACCGGCTTGGCATACGCGCCATCGGCAGCGTATAGCGCATCGACGGCGTCCCCTTGCTGAATGTCGTCGGGATCCAGCTGCACCATTCGCCGGCGCGCCGGCGACCGGTACCAGTCTGCGATCTTGTTCTTCAGGATGGCGGTGGACCACGTCAAGAGTGTTGCCTCGCCTCTGTGTCTCTCATACTGTTGCACGACAACGATCAAAGTGTCCTGAACAAGGTCTTCGGCGAGACTGTCGTCATGCACGGCAAAACGGGCACTGCGAAGAAGGCGAACACGCAGCACGGACAACTGCGCCTCTAGCGCACAGGCGCCACGCAGTCCGCTCGCCAGCGCATTCGCTGATGGGTACGTGTCGATATGGCTGGCTTCAAGAATCGTCATATGAGGCCCTTTATACGTACTGGAAGCGCGGCCCACTGTCATGTTCAGTTGGACGATCGGGACGCGTGAAACCTTACTGGTGAGCCGACGCAGCAAGCCGGCAGGAATGAGCCGTGAATGGCCACTTGCGTTGAAGGGGTGTCACGTTTTCGGGTCACCGCACGACCAAAACGTTGACAGCAGCGCCACGAGCAATGCTGCCGTTCCAACAACCTTCCTCTATCCATCCAAGGAGCTATCATGAAAACCCTGCTTATCGCTGCCGCAATCGCCGCCACTTCACTAACCGCCCTGGCAGGTCGTGCCACCTACGAGTATCCGCAGCCTGCACAGTCCCATATCACACGCGCGCAGGTGGTGAGCCAACTGAAGTCGGCCGGCCCACTGGTGTCGGGCGAGCGTTCGTATGTCGCACCCCAGACGGGGCCGGCATTGTCGCGCGCTGAAGTGCGCGCGGCGCTGGATCTGGCGCAACGTCGCGGCCAACTGGCCCATGGCGAGTTCAGCTTCAACGCCGACACCGGCGGCACCACCGGAACGCGTATCGCCGAACAATGATGCGCCATCGATCATCCCGGCGGCCCAGCAGCCACGGTCTGCCGGTGATGGTTAAATCAGCGGGGCGGCAGTGCTCGCAGCAGCGGTGCGTAGCCCTCGTCGCGCAGCGCCTGCCCGCGGGCCTGGTACAGCGCGCTGTTGCCTTTCACCCCATGGCCTTCCAGCAGCCGATTCATGAAATTGAACAGGCAGATCGTCAACACGGCGTCGTGAAACTCTGCCTCCTGCCAGCCGACCGCGAAAGCGGCGTCCGCATCCGCCTGGGTCATCTTCGCCGGCTCCAGCGTGAGCTTGCGTGCGTAGGCCAGGACGGGCTTGAGGCGCGCATCGACCGGTGCCGTGTCGAGGTCCGACAGCAGCTGTTCAAGCAGCGCCGCGTCGATCCCGAATGCCCTGGCGGTCTCCGAGTGAACACCGTAGCAATACTGGCATGCGTTCAGCCCTGACACGTAGGCCGCAATCAGTTCCTTGTCGCGCGACGCCAGGCCCGAGGCGTTGCGCAGGACCGCGTCGTGGAGTTCGATCAGCGCACGGCCCGCTGCGGGATTGATCGAGACGATATGCCGCACACCGGCATCTACAGGCAGAGACGGAAAGTAGGCCATGCGCGATCATACTTCCCCGGTATATTCGCCGCGCGCCGGGTAGTCCGAGGCGATGGCGAAGTCGATCGCACCCAGCAAGTCCTGAAACTGCGGCCGCGCGAAAGGCATGGTCTGCACGGCCCCGTAGTAGAGTGTGCCGTCCGGGCGAACCAGAAAGACACCGGGTTCACTGAACAACGCGGGCTCATCGATGCCAGCAGACGTCTTGCCGCGCGACGTGCTGATGTACAGGCCCCATTGCCGAGCGATGTTCAGGCCGAGTCCGTACGCGAACTTCACACCAACAGCCTTGACCTTGTGCGCCATCTGGGTGGCGCGATCCTCGCCGTCGCTGCTGATGGCAACGGCCTGCACGCCGCGTTTCCGGAACTCGGGCTCCAGCCGCTCCAACTCCAACAGGTACTTGGTGCAAATCGGGCAATGCAACCCCCGATAGAACACCAGTAGGTCGAAGGCGCTGCCGGGGTCCGCGCCCAAAGTGAAGCGTTTGCCGGCGACCAAGGGCAGGTCGAGACTGGGGACAGGTTGGCGGGGCACCAGGGCAATGGGGTTCATTTGGCTGTTCTCCAGAAGTGAATAGGAAGTCTGTCAAGGCTGTCTTAGCGGTCGACCAGAAGGCTGCGCCTCAATCCGTCGAATCCGTCATCGATGAAGTCATAGACCATGTTTGGATGGGGATCCGGCGGGCCTTGCGGCCCCCACTCATCCGGCCTGCGGATGAACGCGGTTTGAAACCCTGCCTTGTGCGCCGCATTGAGGTCGAAATTGTGGCACGCGACCATCAGGATCTGCGCCGGTTGCAGGTTCAGCCATTTCGCGGCCGTGGCATAGGCCAGCGCGTGCGGCTTGTACACGCCGATCATCTCGCAGGAAATGATGGCGTCCCAAACCAAACCGTTCTTGCGCGACACATCGACGACCAGGGATGTCGGCAGCATCGTGAAGGAGACGACGGGCCGCGACTGCCGCAAGGCGGCCAGTGCGCCCGGAAAATCCGGCCAGGCGTCGAGCGCGTGCCACGCGCGCCAGACCGCGAAGCGTTCCTCCGGGGTAACGGCGTCCAGGCCAAAATGCGCGAGCGTTTCGTCCAGGGCCCCGCGATGGATGTCATCCATGTTGAATTCCGGGTGCGTCTGCCCCGCGATCCCCCTCATGGCACGTCGGCGCCAGTCGTTGGTGACCGCGTGCCAGTCCGTGTTCATATCGTGCTTTTTCGCGACGGCCTTGAAGGCGGCCACCAGGCCGCCGTGCCAGTCCAGCACCGTGCCACCAGTGTCGAACGCCAACGCCTTGATGTCCATAATTGTCCTTAAGTGATGGCGGGGCAGGAAACACTGCTACCCCGCCAGGGCCAGAGCTTGGCCCGGGGCGAAGGCTGGCCCACGGGTAATCCGCTCGAAGTATGACAACCAAGCAGCGGAACCGGCCGGCCATTGGGCCAGGAAGCGTTCGCGCCACAGGTCCGCATCGAAGCGCACGGGCAGCAGGGCGACGTACGCGCCGGCGACTCGAACCTCGTTCAACACAGGATGCGGAGACGGCGACGCGGATATCCGCGTACAAAGACCCGCTGAATCGCCGGCAAAGTTCGGCATGCCCGCGGCACCGTTGTTCAACACCCAGCCCGCACGACCATGGGCCACCATGAATCGGCGCATGGCCGGCAAGCATGTGTGCGTGCTTGCGAACAGGTCCACGTCGGACGCGATAAAAACCGACCGCAGCCAAGGCAGCGCTTGTTGATCTCCAAGGGCCCGCACGTCGAAGCGCCAGCCCGCAAGCGAATCTGCATCACCGTGAACGACGCCGATCCGGCAGTCTGCCACCTGGTATCGAGCGAACATTGGCAACTGTGCAATGCGGTCAAGCAGGGCTTTGTGGCGACGCGCAGTGGACTTGAGTCGGGCATGGATTTGGTTCGATCGCTCCACAATGCCTGCGTCCACGCTGTCCGGGTAGGCGCAACCGCAATCGGGGTCGTCGGCCGGTGTGACAAGCTCGGCCTCGACGTTGCCCAAGATGGCGTCGTTCGCCAGCACGTGCTGGTTGATTTCGCAGAAGTCGGAGTCGGCGATATCGAACCAGTTGAAGTCGCCGTTGAAGCACAGGGTGGGCACCACGGGTTCGGCGCGTGCCATCCGTCCGATGGTGTCGAGCGCCGGGAGATTGCCATAGAGACCACCGATAACGTAGAGCGTCTGCGCCCGACGTAGCGCCGCGCGAGCGATCGCGCGGGCGCCGTAGCGATAGCTCAGCGGGCAGATGCGGCCGGGCTCATTCAAGCCGTAGCTCCCGGTCGCCAAGGCGATAACGCTGCAAGGCAAGTGGCAGGAAAAAACCGGCGACGCATAGCGCCAGTCCATAGAGATTGGTTCCCAGCAGAATGCCGTACTTTCCGCCGCCGATGGCCCAACTGTGCGGAATCAGGCCCAGCGCCTCCAGAGAGCCCAGGCAGATGCCCGTCCAGAACGCCAAGTGGAACGATGCCGGCGAGTAACCGACGCGGCCTGAGAACAGGAAGATCGGCGCCAGCCCGATGACCATGGTACCGCTGATGGTGGTGGCCTTGAGGATGTCGGTGCCCGCCATCATCGGCAGGTTGCCCAGCAGGGCGAAGCCGACCATCGTCAGTGAGCCGATGGTCATTGCCTTGGGCGAGGGCAGCCGGCCGGCGAGCAGCGGGATTTCGCGCGCCACCAGTTTCGAAAGCGAGGTGAAGGTCGAGTCCAGCGTCGAACCAGCGGAGGTCACCATGACCACGATCATCGCGAAGAAGCCTGCGAACCCCAAGCCCCTGGCGACTTGGGCGGGCACGTTGCTGTTGGGCGCGATCCCCTCCAGCCGTGCATGCACGCCTACCAGGCTGAATGCGAAGATGGCGGCGAAGCCGAGCACGCCGGCGGCGATAAAGGCCCTGAGCATCGTCTTCTCCCGAGTGATGAAGCCCCGGTCCGTCAGCACCGGATCGTGGAATGGGTAGGACAGCGCCTGCAACAGCGCCACCAGCAGCAGATCGCCACCCGAGTCCAGCGCGAACTTGCCCTGCGACAGCAAGACGCCCGGTGCATGGGCAGGCAGCACATAGGCCAGCACAACGCCGAGAAACAGCATGAAGACGACGGCCTGGATCACATCGCTGAAGATCGAACTGCGCAGCCCGCCCTTGAGACTGTAGAACAGCACCGCCGCCGTGAAAAGCAGCGCCGACCCGATGAAGCCGGCCGACCCGCTCTGGCCGTAGTAGCCACCCACCACCGCAGTGTTGCTCCATACCTCGTTGAACAGCCTGATCAGGATTGCAAGGGAAAATGCAAGCGCGGCGCCACGCCCGTATTTGCCAATCAGGAACGGCACGATGCCCGTGGCGCCTTCACGCGTGCGTAGCCGGTAGATGACGATGCCCGCAACGGGGATCGATAGCCAATACGCCGCGTAGGCCAGTCCGCCGACGATGCCATAGGTAGCGCCCAGGTTCGCCGCGTTGGTCACCGATTTGGCGAAGATCCAGCTAATGAAGATGCTCATCATCAGCGCCCATTCCGAGGCCGGGCGCCCTTTCGAGTCATGGCCGCGAAAGAAGCCCGCTTCGTCCTTTGAGCGCGGCGCGACCACATACATCACGATGCCAAATACGATTAGAAAGCCCCAGAAAAAAAGCCCCTGCCATTCACTCATTTCGATGTCCCTGCGTCGATGGAAATTGAAGCGTCAGTTGCTGCAGCTGGGAGCGGGCGCGGTATCAGCCCCCAGAGCGCCGCCGCAGCTCGAACCTTGACCGGCCGTACAGCCGAAACAGTGGTTGGCTACACGTATGGCCCGATCCTCCAGGCTGCCGGCCGCAATCTCGCTCAGGTGCAGGCGCAACTTGCCGGCATCGCGGATTGGCAGGCCGAGTTGCTGGTTGAAGTCGCAGTCGTAGAGGTAGCCCTGCCAGTCCACGCTAACGACGCTGCGACACATGACCCGGTCCAGGTTGTCCTCGCGATGCGCGCTGCGCAATAGGGCCATGTAGCTGTTGAACTGGCCCTTGGAGACCAGCATCGATCCAAAGCGCTGAATCGGCATGTTGGCCAGCGTGAACAGTTGGTTGAAGACGATGTCGAAATGCTCGGCGAGGTACCGCTTGTAGTCGCGCTCGAGTTCCTCCTGGCCCGGTGGCAGGCTGGCACCTTGCGGGTTGTAGACCAGGTTGAGCGTCAGGCCGCTGCCCGGCTGGGCGTAGCCAAGCGCGTTCAGGCGCTGCAACTCGCGGATGCTGGCATCGAACGTGCCCTTGCCGCGCTGGCGATCGACGTTTTCTTCGAGATAGCAAGGCATCGATGCCACGATCTCCACCGCGTGGTCGGCCAGGAACTCGGCCAGACCGTCCTGCCCGGGCTCCTCCAGGATAGTGAGGTTACAGCGGTCGATCACCCGCACGCCCAGCGCGCGGGCTGCAATGACGAGTCGACGGAAATGCCGGTTCAGCTCGGGAGCGCCCCCGGTCAGGTCGAGGGTCCGGACCTGTGGACTGGCCGCGAGAAAGGCGACCACCGCATCGACAGTGTCGCCCGACATCTCCTCCGTCCGGTTCGGGCCGGCGTTGACGTGGCAGTGCACGCAGCTCTGGTTGCAGCGGTAGCCAAGGTTGACCTGGAGGGTGTCGACAACGCGCCGGCGAAGCGCGGGAAAGTCGGTCTGAGCGAGCAAAGGAAGGGTGGCGTGCATAGGAACTCGGTAATGGCTTTCCTTCCTAGACGTTGCACGGGTGGTTTTCTTACAAGATGGTGCAGGTCCGGCGCATGAAGGCGATGGGGCGAGGCGTCGGCACTTCCAGTTGACCGCACTTTGCTTTGGAGCCTGTGTCGCCGCGCTCGTTGGGCGCCATAATTCGGGATGCGGCGGGGCGCCTGAGCCTTGTATGATCCTGCCATGCGCGCCCTATAAGCCCTCGCCATTGGCTGACGTCAGAGCATGCTAACCGACCGGTTCAACTTCTTCGCGGCGTCCGGCGGTCGATCTCACCCGTGTCGCGAGATGTTGAAACCGAGCATCGAGGGCTCGGCATTCAAGTCACCCTGGGTAGCCGGAACTGTGCTCAACGTGATCAATGACGGCGACCCGTCATGGGTGCATTACAGTGTGAGCCTGTGCCAGGCCGCATTCAACTTTGCTGCGCCGTTTGGCGCGTCAATTGACAGCGCCACGCGCAACCCGCAGCGATGTCACATTTGAGGCCCGGCGTAAGGCCACGAAGCTATCCACAAATAATGTTAATCATCAACTTCACCTTGCGAAACGCGATGATGGCGTCGATGTGGTTGGGCGCAACGAAGCTGCGCTCTAACGTTTCGCATCGCACCAGCAGCCTGCGAAAGCGATTGGGCCAGCTGTGATAGACCTCGACCACCCTGCGCCGCGTGCTTGCGCTCTCGCGCTTGGCCATGATCGCCTGCAGCACGGCATCGAGTGCGTGACGTCAGGCGCATTGGCCCCGGCGACGACGGGTGACAACGGAACGCCACGCCCGTCCACCAGCAGCTGGCGCTTGCGGCCCTTTTTGCCCTCGGTCGGTCGGGTTGTACCCGACCGCCTCTTGCGTCAACGGTGCTTTGAACACGGTGCCGTCGATGCTCTGCCACGCCCAAGCGATCCCCCCATCTGGCCGTACGCGGCAAGGCCGGCTTGCCAGATGGCCTCCAAGACCTGTCCAGCAATCATTAGCCACTACCCACGAGCCCGCTCGCTTGCGCGTCGCCACGCATTCGCTCCGATGCCGCGTGCAATACGGCTTGGGGCGGTAGCTTCCTATTTACGGATACCCTCTCAATGACGCGCCGGTCCTCCGCCTCACCCGTGCTGCTGTCAGCGTCCATGCAAGGCATCAACACCGAAGCCCTGCTGTCGCTGCGTGCGGATATGTTGCGCTTTGCTTACCTTCAACTGCGCAATAGGGAGACGTCCGAAGACTTGGTGCAGGACTCAATCGAGGCGGCGCTCCGGCACTCATTGTCGTTTGCTGGCCGGTCGACCCTGAAAACCTGGGTGTTTGCCATCCTGCGCAACCGCATCATTGACCACCTGCGGCAGGCCCCTCGCACTGTGACTATGTCCAGCCTTGTCGACGATAACGACGACTGGCAGGAGCGCCTGGAAACCCTGTTTAACGAACGCGGAGCCTGGCGCGAAGCATCCAGACCGGTAGCTTGGCCGAATCCGGAGGAATCCATGCGCACCCAACAATTCTGGATCGTGTTTGAGGCTTGCCTCGACCATTTGCCGGCCAATACCAGCCGGGTGTTCATGATGCGTGAATTCCTGGGCTTCGATTCTGACGAGATCTGCACCCAGTTGGGGATCACGACGAGCAATTGTCACGTCATCCTGCACCGCGCCCGATTGAAACTGAGGGGCTGTATGGACAGCGGCTGGGGGCGTCCGGAGGGATCAACATGCTGAAGTGCAAGGAAGCCGCCGAGCTCTGCTCTGCCGAGATGGAACGCCCCTTGTTATTAAGGGAGCAGGCGGCGCTGCGTACGCACCTGATCATGTGCACTGGGTGTACCAACTATCGCAAGCAATTGAAGGCGCTTCGGCAGGTGATGCAGGCGTACGCAGACGGCAAGGCGGCGACCGCGGACCCCAAGTTGACTTCGCCGGAACCCGATTGAGGTTCTGTGTTTACAGGACCAAATTCAGATTGCACGCTGCGTTGAGATGAGGGTGACCATCCGTATTTTCCAAATCAGGTACGAGCCTGAGCGAAGGCGGAACGAAGGGCCGAATCAGGCGGTGGCTTTGGATCGTCGGTTGAACAAGTCAAAGAGTTTAAGGCGCGCCACATTCATGGCACTGGCGGCTTGCGGATCGCTCAGGCCCTTGGCCTGAAAGGGCGGATCGCGCGAAAAAATCCAGCAGCGGTGCTTCCATGGACGAATCGCGTCCTCGTGCCGCCAACGCCAGGCGGTGTGCTGTCGCTGATGCGCGCCACCAAGCCCGAGCGCTGCGCGTGTGGCGCCACATCGGCCACGTTGAGCCTGGACAGTGGCAAACCCAAGGCCGCGGGGAACTCGCACGCGAGCGACTTGATCCCAACCGTGAGCTCTG
>SCRU01000056.1 GCA_004323695.1 Burkholderiaceae bacterium | reverse complement strand
ACCCGCATACCGCCCAACAGCCCAAAGTGCTGGAACTTTAAGGAGCCTTGAGATGATTGGTGAATGGAACAATGGCACCGGCCGTCGCAAATCGAGCGTCGCCCGCGTGTTTCTGAAAAAGGGCAGCGGCCAGATCGTGGTCAACGGCAAGGACATCGAAGCGTTCTTTGGCCGCCAGACCTCGATCATGATCGTCAAGCAGCCGCTGTTTTTGACGAACCATGTCGAAACCTTTGACATCATGGTGAATGTGCAGGGGGGCGGCGAATCCGGCCAGGCCGGCGCCACGCGCCACGGCATCACGCGCGCCCTGATCGACTACGACGCCACGCTCAAGCCCATGCTGAGCCAGGCCGGCTTCGTGACGCGTGATGCGCGCGAAGTGGAACGCAAAAAGGTCGGTCTGCATTCGGCCCGCCGCCGCAAGCAGTTCTCGAAGCGCTGAGCCGGGCCCGGCAGCAAAGACCGCCTTTGGGCGGTTTTTTGCTTTTTGCAGTAGCATCACCCTACCGTCAACGGAGGAACTCCATGAGCGCCGTCGCAGAAAATATCCAGACCCAGATGCCCGACCCCCTCATCTTCACCGACAGCGCGGCCGCCAAGGTGGCCGACCTGATCGCCGAAGAAGGCAATCCCGACCTCAAGCTGCGCGTGTTCGTGCAGGGGGGCGGCTGCTCGGGTTTCCAGTATGGCTTCACCTTTGACGAAGTCACCAATGAAGACGACACCACCATGACCAAGAATGGGGTCTCGCTGCTGATCGACGCGATGAGCTACCAGTACCTGGTCGGCGCCGAGATCGACTACAAGGAAGACCTGCAGGGCGCGCAGTTCGTCATCAAGAACCCCGGCGCGACGTCCACCTGCGGTTGCGGGTCGAGCTTCTCGCCCTGAGCTGCGTCCAGCCAGGATCAAAAAGTCGCCGCCTGGCGGCTTTTTTTCTGGAATCCTTTCTTTTTTCAGATTCCGGCCACGGCGCCCTTCTCATGAATAACGACCACCCCCGCCCGATTCTCCTGTGGCTGGTGGCGATCGGCTTTTTCATGCAGACGCTGGATACCACCATTGTCAACACCGCGTTGCCGGCCATGGCCAAAAGCCTGGGCGAGAGCCCGCTGCGCATGCAGTCGGTGATCGTGGCCTATTCGCTCACGATGGCGATGCTGATCCCCGCTTCGGGCTGGATCGCGGATCGCCTCGGAACGCGGCGCGTGTATTTCGGCGCCATCGTGTTGTTCGCCATCGGCTCGCTGCTGTGCGCCTTTTCCCAGAGCCTGTCGCAACTGGTGGCGTCGCGCGTGGTGCAGGGGCTGGGCGGGGCCTTGCTGCTGCCGGTGGGGCGGCTCGCGGTGCTGCGGGCGTTCCCGCGCGAAAAATTCCTGGCTGCCATGAGCTTTGTCGCGATTCCCGGCATGATCGGCCCGCTGCTGGGCCCGACGCTGGGTGGCTGGCTGGTCGTGGTGGCGTCGTGGCACTGGATTTTCCTGATCAACGTGCCGGTGGCCCTGGTGGGCTGTATCGCGACCCTGAAGCACATGCCCGTGGGACGTGACCAGGTGGCCACGCGGCTGGACCTGGGGGGCTACCTGCTGCTCGCTTTCGGCATGGTGGCGATGTCGCTCTCGCTCGACGGGCTGTCGGACCTCGGCCTGCGCCAGGCCACCGTGCTGGTCTTGATGATCTTCGGGCTGGCCAGTCTGGTGTCCTATTGGCTGCGCGCCGCGCGCCAGCCTCATCCGCTGTTCTCGCCGCGCCTGTTCAGCATCCCGACGCTGAGCATCGGACTGCTGGGCAACCTGTTCGCCCGCATCGGCAGCAGCTGCATGCCGTTCCTGATCCCCCTCTTGCTGCAGGTTTGCCTCGGCTATTCGCCGCTGCAGGCCGGCCTGATGATGCTGCCGGTGGCGACGGCGGGCCTGTTGTCCAAGCAAATGGCCATGACCCTGGTCACGCGCTTCGGTTACCGCATGGTGCTGGTGGTGAATACCGCGCTGGTGGGGATTGCCATGGCGACCTTCGCGCTGATGACGCCCGCGCAGCCGCTGTGGCTGCGGATTGTGCAACTGGCCTGTTTTGGCGCCGTGAATTCGCTGCAATTCACCGTCATGAACACCGTCACGCTCAAGGACCTGGATGGCGGCATGGCCAGCAGCGGCAACAGCCTGCTGTCGATGGTGCAGATGCTCGCCATCAGCATGGGCGTGGCGGCGGCGAGCGCGGTGCTGGCGGCGTTCACCAATTTCTTTTCCTCGGCCGCGGGCATTCTTCAGACGCTCTACGCCTTTCATGCCACTTTTTTCACCATGGGCCTGATCACCGTGGCGTCGGCGTGGATCTTCTGGCAGCTGTCGCCCGGCGTAGAACCCGCGCGCGGGCCGCACGAGGCGATCGAGGCCCATTAGCGCCGACGCTGCGGCAGCGCGGTCTTCGCTGGAGCCGGCTCAGGCGGGGTAAATCGCGCCCAGCACGCGCTCGCCGCGGGCACCTGTGACGCCGGGCAGATTGCCCGTTTCGCGCCGCAAGGTCCTGCGCGCCAGCCAGGCGAAGGCCGCTGCCTCGACCTGCAGCGGCGGCAGGCCCTGGGCGTCGGATGACGTCACCACCCGCCGCGGCAGCGCCGCCTGCAGCCGTTGCATCAAGTGCGTGTTCAGCGCGCCGCCACCGCAGACGATCAACGATTGGCTCCGGGCGCCGTGGCGCAGCACGCTTTGCGCGCAGGCGCTGGCGGTGAACTGTGTCAGCGTCGCCTGCACGTCCACCGCCGCCACGGCGCCCACGCCCTGCAGCCGCGCGCCGAGCCAGTCGGGGTTGAACAAATCTCGCCCGGTGCTTTTGGGCGGCGCCTTGGCCAGATAGGGCTCGGCCAGCAAGGCGTCCAGCAGCGGCTGGCTGACTCGCCCGCCCGCTGCCCACTCGCCGGCGGCATCGAACGGCTGGCCGGTGTGCCGCTGGCACCAGTAGTCCAGCAACGCATTGCCGGGGCCGCAGTCGAAGCCCAGCACGCTTGCGTCGTCGCCGAGCACGCTCAGGTTCGCGATCCCGCCGATGTTGAGCACCGCCACCGTCTCGCCGGGGCGCCCGAACACCTCGCGGTGAAACGCGGGAACCAGCGGCGCGCCCTGGCCGCCGGCCGCGACGTCGCGGCTGCGAAAGTCCGCCACGACGTCAATGTGGGTGAGTTCGGCCAACAGCGCCGGGTTGTTGAGCTGCAGCGTGTAGCCGGTGGCGGGCAGGCCGTGTTGCGGATCGGCATCGAATTCCTGCGGGCGGTGCCGCACCGTCTGGCCATGCGCGCCGATGGCTTTGACCTCGGCAGCCGCAATACCAGCGCCTGTCAGCAAGTCGGCCACGACCTGGGCATAGATCCGCGCCAGCCTGTTGGCCGCCAGCGCGGCCCGGTGCAGTTCGTTCGGGCCAGCGCTGTTCAGCGCGAGCAGTTCAGATCTTAATTCGATAGCAAAAGATGCTGATCTATGAAGGGCTACACGCGGCTTTTCTTCCGGGAACTCGACCAGAACGCCATCCACGCCATCCAGCGAGGTGCCGGACATCAGGCCAACATAGAACTCCGCCATGGCCCGTTGTCAACCGCTCGGACTCAGGCCGGCCGGGCGAGGCATCACGCCACGTGCCACGGTCTATTGCGCGCTCGCCTGTTGCACCAGCGCGGCGTCCGCCAGTTGCATGCGCATGGACGACGCCATGCGGTCGAACGCGGGACGGACGGCGGCGGTCAGGCGCGGCGTGTCGTCTTGCCGGGCTATCAGCACCGGGTTTTCGGGCTCGCCGTTCACCCGGTACTCGAAATGCACGTGCGGTCCGGTCGCCCAGCCCGTTTCGCCGATCAGCCCGATGGTCTCGCCCTCTTGCACCTTCTCGCCCTGGCGCACGTCGATCTTGCTCAGGTGCGCGTACACCGTCATGTGGCTGCCGTCCATGCCGGGCGGGTGCATGATGTAGATAACCTTGCCGTAGCCGCTTTGCACGCCGGCGAATGTCACCACGCCGTCGGCGACGGTATGCACCGGCGTGCCGATCGGGCCGGCGAAGTCGATGCCCTCGTGCATTGTCCAGCGGTGCTGAACCGGGTCGTAGCGCATCCGGTAGCCGCTCGTGATGTGGACATGCGTGACCGGCGAACTCAGGTAGTCCGCGTGCAGGCTCTTGCCGTCCAGCGTGTAGTAGGCGCCCTGGCCGGCCGCCGTCGGGTTCTGGAACCACATGGCCTGGAAATGCTGGCCCTTGTTCACGATTTCGGCGCTCAGCACGCGGCCGGTGACGAGGTCGCTCGCAATCGGCTCGCCGTCGGCTTCCAGCGTCTGGTACACCACCGAGAACCGGTCTCCCTTGCGCAGGCCCGAGTGCAGGTCGATGTCATTCGAGAAAATATCCACCAGCTGCGCGGTGACGTCGGTGGGGATGTGCGCCGCTTCAACCGCGCGCAGCAGCGTGGACGAGATGATGCCGCTGCCCAGGTGGGTCTGAGCCGTCAGCGGCGCCGTTTCCACGCGGGCGCTGAAGCCCTGCGGGGTTTTTTCGATCACCAGTCTTTGAAAATTGCCGCTGTCGTCGGTGATCCAGCGCGCGTTGAGTGCAAGCAGCTGATGCTGTTCGTCGGTCTGCACCGAAACCGAGCGGTCGGCCCCGCCCAGCAGGCCGCGGCGCGCCACAGCGTCGCCGCGAATGAACGCGGCCGCGGCGTCGTCCGAAACGCCCAGGCGCTGCAGCAGGCTGGTCGCGCTGTCGCTGGCGCGGGTGGTGCCCGAGCTGTACAGGCGAAAGTGATGCTGATCGAGCGCGGCAGCCTGCTCGGCAGGCGGCGCGGCCAAAGGCTGCACTGCCAGCAGCACCTGCCGGGTGGGCAGGCTCGATGGATCGGGCCCGAACGTGGCCACGGCAAAGGCGCCGCCGCCGCCGCATAGCAAAAAGGCGGCGACCATGGCGCTGACCCGTTTCGGATGGCGGTGAATCAGGCCGGCAAAAGCTGTGCCGGCGACCAGCAGGCGGTTTTTCAAAAGAGCATTTCCCAAGGACGAATCAGCGGTGTCGCGCGCTTGCGGTTCGGGCGGGGGCCGCCAAAACAGGCACCAAGCGCGCGCCGCATAAAATCAGGCGCCAGGACCGGGGCCGAATCGCTCGGCGGCAGTCGCAAAAATGTCGTCAATCCATGGCTTGGTGCGTTGCCGCACCAAGCCGGCGCCAAGTATATCGACTGCAGTCACGAAAATGTCAGAAATATCCCTATGCATCAATCCTTAAGTACTACATTTTCAGTCACTGACGATGTAAAGAATGCGCTGGCCGTGAGCTTGCGGGGCTGCGACGAGCTCATTCCGCAAGATGAATGGCTGAAAAAGCTGGCTCGCTCGCAAGCGACTGGGGTGCCGCTGCGCATCAAGCTCGGGCTTGATCCGACGGCGCCGGATATCCACATCGGCCACACCGTGGTGTTGAACAAGATGCGCCAGTTGCAGGACCTCGGCCACACGGTGATTTTCCTGATTGGTGACTTCACCACCATGATCGGTGACCCGTCGGGCCGCAACACGACCCGCCCGCCGCTCACGCGCGAGCAGATCGAGGCGAACGCGCAGACCTACTACAAACAGGCCAGCCTGGTGCTGGATCCGGCCAAAACCGAGATCCGCTACAACAGCGAATGGAGCGACCCGCTGGGGGCTCGCGGCATGATTCAATTGGCGGCGAAGTACACCGTTGCACGCATGATGGAGCGCGATGACTTCAATAAGCGCTTCAAAGAGGGGCGTTCGATCAGTGTGCACGAATTTCTGTACCCGCTGATGCAGGGTTACGACAGCGTCGCGCTCAAGGCCGACCTGGAATTGGGCGGCACCGACCAGAAGTTCAACCTGCTGGTCGGTCGCCATCTGCAGCAGGAGTTCGGGCAGGAGCCGCAGTGCATTTTGACCATGCCGCTGCTGGAAGGGCTGGACGGCGTCGAGAAAATGTCGAAGTCGAAGAACAACTACATCGGCATCTCCGAAGACCCCAACACCATGTTCGCCAAGGTGCTGAGCATTTCCGACGTGCTGATGTGGCGCTGGTACACGCTGCTGAGCTTCCAGAGCGAGGCAGCGATCGCGGCCCTGAAGGCCGAAGTCGACGCCGGCCGCAACCCGAAGGACGCCAAGGTCATGCTGGCGCGGGAAATCACCACGCGCTTTCATAGCGCGCAGGCGGCGGATCGGGCCGAGCAGGACTTCATGAACCGCAGCAAGGGCGGCGTGCCCGACGAGATTGCCGAGGTCACCTTGCCGCTGGGCGCGGGCGGTGCGGCCGTCGGTATCGGGGCCTTGCTCAAGATGACGGGGCTGGCCGCCTCCAGTGGCGAGGGCAACCGCCTGATCGATGGCGGCGGCGTGCGCGTGGACTCCAGTGTGGTGAGCGACAAGGGGCTCAAGCTCGGCGCAGGCACCTACGTGGTGCAGGTCGGAAAGCGCAAGTTCGTTCGCGTGACGCTGGCCTGAAAAGAAGAAAGATAAATTGTACATTCGCTGTACAATTTATCTTCATGATCACCAACATCGATATTGACGAATCCGTCGTGGCCGAGGCCATGCGGCTGTCGGGCGCGCGCACCAAGCGCGAGGTGGTGGACCGCGCCCTGCGCGAGCTGGTGGCGCGAGCCACGCGTCCCTCGATTCGCGAGCTGTTCGGTATTGGGGGGGTTGACCCCGATTACGACCCCAAGGCGCCTTGGGCACGGGGTGCCGAGGCGGGACAATTCAGGGTAGAGCAGCCCCGGGCGAGCTACGCGGTGGTCCCGCAGGCGGTCGCGCCCAAGCCCGACGGCAAGCCCGCAAAAAAACCTGGCCGGCCGGCGAGGCCCAAGAAAGCCTGATGCTGCTGGTCGACTCCTCCGTCTGGATCGACTGGTTGCGCGGCTCGGATACGGACGCGGTGCGCTTTGTGCAGGCCAGAGAGGCGCAAGAGGAGCTGGCGCTGACCCAGATGATTTACCTCGAAGTGTTGCAGGGCGTGTCGTCGGAGCACCAGTTCGTGGCCGCGCAAAAGGTGCTCGGCGCGCAAACCATTTTGTCGCCGCTGGACGAGTTGGAAACATTTGAAGCGGCAGCACAGCTGTACCGACGGGCTCGTCGGCAAGGTTTGACGATCCGCAAATCCACCGACTGTCTGATTGCCGCGATTGCACTGGAACACGACGCATTGCTGGTGCACAACGACCGTGATTTTCTGGCTCTGGCGCAGGTCGTGCCGCAACTGCAGGTGTATCCACACCAGCCGATGCGACCCGCCCCGTAAGCTTGTGGCCCATTTCGCGCCATGCGCGTGACGCTGGCGTAGCGGCCCCCGATTCCCCGGCCGGCGACCGCCAGCACACCAGCGCCGCGCCGGGCTGTGCACAATGACAACCATGCCGAACCCCGCCGCCCCGCGCTTGACGCCGTCGCCCCGCACCCTGTTGTGGGCCTCGGTGGGGGTGGCGGTCATCACCATCGTGCTCAAGACGCTGGCCTGGTATGTGTCCGATTCGGTCGGGCTGCTGTCGGACGCGATGGAGTCGTTCGTGAACCTGGCCAGCGCGGTTTTTGCGCTCGTGATGGTCACCATCGCCGTGCGCCCGGCCGATGAGGACCACCCTTTCGGCCACTACAAGGCCGAGTATTTTTCGTCCGGCTTCGAGGGCATCCTGATCGTCGGCGCCGCGGTGGGCATCATCTGGGCCGCGGTTGAACGGCTGCTGCAGCCCCAACCGCTGCAGCAGCTGGGCTGGGGGCTGGCGCTGTCGGTGCTCAGTTCGCTGCTCAATGGCGTGCTGGCCTGGACCATGTTCCGGGCCGCGCGCGTGCATCGCTCGATCGCGCTGGAGGCCGACGCCCGGCATCTGCGCACCGATGTCTGGACCTCGGCCGGCGTGTTCGTCGGCATCTCCGCGGTGGCGCTCACCGGCTGGCTCTGGCTCGACGCGGCGGTGGCGATCGGCGTGGCGCTGAACATCGTGCGCGAGGGCTGGCGCCTGATCTGGCGCTCGTCGCAGGGCCTGATGGACGAGGCGGTGGAACCCGAAGTGCTGGCCGACATCCACCGGGCGCTGGCGCAGTTTGCTCATCCCACCATCCGCTTCGACCACATCGCCACGCGACGCTCCGGCCAGCGCCGCTTTGTCGATCTGCACATGCACATGCCCGCCAGCTGGACGCTGGGCCGCGCGGCCGCCCTGCGCGGTGACGTGGAGCAGGCCCTCATGAGCGCCGTGCCCGGCCTGCGCGCCACCATCGAGCTGCTGCCCAGCGACGTGGAGGCGCACTTCAACGACCCTGGGAACCCGCTTTGATCGCCGTGATCCAGCGGGTCAGCCAGGCCCGGGTCGTGATTGGCGGGCAGACCGTGGGTGAAATCGGTGCGGGACTGCTGGTGCTGGTCTGCGCCGAGCGTGGTGACACTGAAGCGCAGGCCGACAGGCTGCTGGCCAAGATCCTCAAGCTGCGCATCTTCAGCGACGACGCGGGCAAGATGAACCGCAGCGTGCAGGACCTGGACGGCCACGACAGCGCGGGCGGCCTGCTGCTGGTGAGCCAGTTCACGCTGGCGGCCGACACCCGCAGTGGCAACCGGCCCGGTTTCGGCAACGCGGCGCCGCCCGACGAGGGGCGCCGGCTCTACGACTATCTGGTGGCGCGGGCGCGCGCCGCGCATCCGGTGGTGCAGACTGGGCAGTTTGGCGCCGACATGCAGGTGCATCTGGTGAACGATGGGCCCGTGACGATTCCGCTGCGCATCGATCCGCTATCAAACAAATAGCTGCCCGTGCTTTTCCAATATAGGCTACAGGCCGATTTTGCCTAAATATAGGGGTTCCTGAAGCCGAGCCTGGCCAGAATCTCGATCTCGCGCGCCTCCATCGCGGCCGCATCGGCCTGGCCGGTCTCATGGTCCCAGCCCTGCGCATGCAGAGTGCCATGCACCAGCAGGTGCGCGTAGTGGGCCTGCAGCGTCTTGCGCTGTTCGCGCGCTTCCTTGGCCACCACCGGCGCGCACAGCACCAGGTCGGCACTCACGATGGGCTCCTGCGCGTAGTCGAAGGTCAGAACATTGGTCGCGTAGTCCTTGTGGCGGTAGTCGCGGTTCAGCGCCTGGCCTTCCTCGGCGTCCACGATGCGCACCGTGATTTCGGCGTCGGTGTCCAGCGCATGGCGAATCCAGCGCGCCACCTGATGCCGGCGCAGGGCGGCGCGGTGCGTCGCGGCATCAGAAAATTTGGCGAATTGCAGCGACAGCTGCAGCGTTTTCAAGGGCATGGGTTAACAGTCAAATCGGCCTGCAGCCTATATTGTGCCTTCGTAGGAAGCTACTATTTTCATAGTGAATCCGGTTTCTTGCGCGTGCGCGCGACGGCCTTGGGTGGCGGCGCGTCCTGGCGATCCGAATGCCCACGCGCGTCGTAGGCATCCACAATACGCGCCACGAGCGGGTGCCGCACCACATCGGCGCTGGTCAGCCGGCTGATCGCGATGCCCTTGACGCGCCTCAGCACGCGCTCGGCGTCGATCAGGCCGCTGAGCTGGGTCTTGGGCAGGTCGATCTGGCTCACGTCGCCGGTCACCACGGCACGCGCGCCGAAGCCGATGCGCGTCAAAAACATTTTCATCTGCTCGGGCGTGGTGTTCTGCGCTTCGTCCAGGATCACGAAGGCGTTGTTCAGCGTGCGCCCGCGCATGAACGCCAGCGGCGCGATCTCCAGCGCGTTGCGCTCGAACGCTTTTTGCACGCGGTCGAAACCCATCAGGTCGTACAGCGCGTCGTACAGCGGGCGCAGATAGGGGTCGACCTTCTGGTTCAGGTCGCCGGGCAGAAAGCCGAGTTTCTCGCCAGCCTCGACCGCGGGGCGCGTCAGCACGATGCGCTGCACGCTGCTGCGTTCCAGCGCGTCCACCGCCATCGCGACCGCCAGGTAGGTCTTGCCGGTGCCGGCCGGGCCAATGCCGAAGGTGATGTCGTGGCTCGCCATGTTTTCCATGTAGACCGACTGGTTCGGCGTGCGCGCGCGCAGATCGGCGCGCCGGGTGTGCAGCACCAGGGCGCCGTCGCCGGCCTCGTCCATGGCCGCATCGCCCGCCAGCATCAGCTGCACCTTGTCCGGCGCGATCGGGCGCGCGGCCATCTCGTACAGCGCCTGCAGCATTTCGATGGCGCGCGTCGCCTTCGCCTTGGGGCCGTCCACCTTGAACTGCTCGTGGCGGTGTGCGATGCTGACCTGCAACGCCACCTCGATGGTGCGCAGGTGCTCGTCCATCGGGCCGCACAAGTGACCCAGGCGCGTGTTGTTGGGCGGCGAGAAGGAGTGTCTGAGAATCAAGCTGATAATTCCGGTGAATCTGGACGAGGCGAACCCCCAATGATAGGCAACAAACCAGGCAGCCCATGATCGGCAAACTCACCGGAACGCTCAGCGACAAGAATCCACCCGAAGTCGTGCTGGATTGCCATGGCGTGGGCTACGAGGTGAACGTGCCCATGAGCACCTTCTACAACTTGCCGGCCCTGGGCGAAAAAGTCACGCTGCTAACGCACTTCGTCGTGCGCGAGGATGCGCAAATCCTGTATGGCTTCGGCACAGCACCGGAGCGCGCGGCGTTTCGCCAGCTCATCAAGATCTCGGGCGTGGGGCCGCGCACGGCACTCAGCGTGCTCAGCGGCATGAGCGTGGCCGAACTGGCGCAGGCCGTCACGCGGCAGGAGGCGGGGCGCATCATCAAGGTGCCCGGCATCGGCAAGAAAACCGCCGAGCGGCTGCTGCTGGAGCTCAAGGGCAAGCTCGGCGCCGACATCGGTGTGCCCGCGAGCGTGGCCAGCGACGCGCAGTCTGACATCCTGCAGGCGCTGGTCGCGCTGGGCTACAGCGAGCGCGACGCGGCGCTGGCGCTGAAGGCGCTGCCGGCGGGCGTGGGCGTCAGTGATGGCATCAAGCTGGCGCTCAAGGCGCTGGCGAAATAATCCGGCTTATGAGCATCCAGACCGACGACTTTGCCCCCGCCCCGCAGCGCGTGGTGTCCGCCGCGTCCGCGTCTCCGAACGAGGAGGCGATCGAGCGCGCGCTGCGCCCCAGGCTGTTTGATGAGTATGTGGGCCAGGCCAAGGTGCGCGAGCAGCTCGAGATCTTCATCGGCGCGGCGAAGAAGCGCGGCGAGGCACTGGACCACGTGCTGCTGTTCGGCCCGCCCGGGCTGGGCAAGACCACGCTGTCGCACATCATTGCGCACGAACTGGGTGTGAACCTGCGCCAGACCTCGGGCCCGGTGCTGGAAAAGCCCAAGGATCTCGCGGCGCTCTTGACCAACCTCGAGAAGAACGACGTGCTGTTCATCGACGAGATCCACCGCCTGTCCCCGGTGGTCGAAGAGATTCTGTACCCCGCGCTGGAGGACTACCAGATCGACATCATGATCGGCGAAGGTCCGGCCGCGCGCTCCATCAAGCTGGATCTGCAGCCGTTCACGCTGGTCGGCGCTACCACACGCGCGGGCATGTTGACCAATCCGCTGCGCGACCGCTTCGGCATCGTGTCGCGGCTCGAGTTCTACACGCCCGAGGAACTGGCGCGCATCGTGCGGCGCAGCGCCGGCCTGCTGAATGTCGCGACCGATGACGCCGGCGGCTTCGAGATCGCGCGGCGCTCGCGCGGCACGCCGCGCATTGCGAACCGTCTCTTGCGCCGCGTGCGCGACTACGCCGACGTCAAAGGCACGGGGCACATCACGCTGGACGTGGCGAACAAGGCACTGGCCATGCTTGACGTGGACCCGCAGGGCTTCGACGTGATGGACCGCAAGCTGCTGGAGGCCGTGATCCACCGCTTCGACGGCGGCCCCGTGGGGCTGGACAACATTGCGGCCAGCATTGGCGAGGAGCCGGGCACCATTGAAGACGTGATCGAGCCGTATCTGATCCAGCAGGGCTATCTGCAGCGTACGCCGCGCGGGCGCATCGCCACGCTGGCCGCGTACCGGCACCTGGGCGTCGCGCCGCCGAGCAGCAGTGATGCGCTGTTTGTCGAGTGAAATCAGCGTCCGGCCCCGTTGAGCCGCCGAGTTCTGCTAACATTCATTTTGCATTCGTGTTCAGGTGGCTCTGCGCCTGACGTTGCAATCAAATCAATAATCCGTATGGAGGAGCAAGCATGAATTCTGTATCGCGTGCCGTGGGCGCTCTGGTCTGTGTGCTCGGGTTGGCATGGGGCGGGGCCGCTGCGGCCGCGCCCATTCAGGTGAACATCGGGATTGTCACGGCCCCGCAGTTCGTGCACACCCTGTCGGCACAGAAATTCAAGGAGGCGCTCGACAAGGCCTTTCCCGGCAAGTACGACGTGGTCATCCACGACTCCGGCGTGCTGGGCAGCGAGACCCAGGTGCTGCAGCAACTGCAGCTGGGCACCGTGCAGATGTGCATTTGCACCGCCGGCCCGATCGAGGCCTTTGTGCCCGAGCTCAAGGCCATCGAGATGCCGTTTCTGTTCAGCTCGTACGCGCAGACCGACAAGGTGCTGGATGGTCCCATCGGCCAGCACCTTCTCGCGCAGTTCGGCAAGGCCGGTCTCGTGGGCCTGCATTTCGAGGACAACGGTTTTCGCAACCTCACCAATTCCAAGCACCCGGTCCGCGAGCCGGCGGATGTCAAGGGCCTGAAAATCCGGACCATGGAGTCGCCGACCCAGCTGGCGATCTGGCGCGACATCGGCGCCAATCCGACGCCCATGGCGTGGCCGATCACGACCCAGTTGCAGCAGGGCGTGCTGGATGGGCAGGAGAACCCGATCGCAGTGATCTCGGCGGCCAAACTCAACGAGGTGGGGCAAAAGTACCTGACGCTGACCCGGCATGTGTACTCGGCGCTCGTGTTCGTTGCCAGCAAGTCCTTTTTCGACAAGCTGCCGCCTGCCGATCAGCAGGCCTTCAGGGACGCCGCAGCGCAGGCCTCTACCTGGGGCCGGCAGTTTGTGCGCGGCAATGAAGCCAAGCAGCTGGCCGCGCTGGAGGCGGCCGGCGTGCACGTCGTGACCAATCCGGATGTGGCGGCCTTCCGGGCCAAGACCCAGCCGGTATACGCGTCGCTGACTGGCGATACGAAGAAGACCGTCGACGAGATTCTCGCAAGCGAGAAAAGCGGGCAATAGACGACCGGGGGGACCGCAGCGCCGGCGGCGCCGGGCCCTGCCGTGTTCCACCCTGCCGCGCCTGCAGTTCACATGACCCTGCATCAACGCCTGCTGGCATTCAGCGACCGCGTCAATAACCTCGTCGAGCAGCTCCTGCTGGTGATTGGCGTGGTCTTCTCGCTGATCCTGTTTGCCCAGGTGCTGGCGCGCTATCTGGGTCACTCGCTGAGCTGGTCCGAAGAAACCGGGCGCTATCTGCTGGTCGCTACCACGTTCCTGGGCTCCACCGTGGCCTACAAGCGGGCCCATTTCATCGGCCTGGGTGGATTCGGGGCGAAATTCGGCCGGGTTGTCGAGCGCACCATCGTGCGCGCGCTGCAATTGCTCACGCTGGCGTGCTTCGGATTCATCACCTGGTTCGGCGTGGGCTATACGATCAAGGCTTGGGACCAGGTGTCGATTGCGGTGCAGATGCCGATGTCGCTGCCGATCTCGGTGCTCCCCCTGTCGGGCGCGATCTTCCTGCTGCACGTCCTGGTGGACCTGACCAAGCCCTGGTCCGCTGCGGCATGATCATCATCCTGCTGTTCCTGCTGATGTTCCTGCTGATGGCGCTGGGCCTGCCGATCGCGCTCGCCATCGGCCTGCCCGCGATCGGCCTGATTGTCTCGCCCGGCGTCTTCCCGCACGCGGTTCCCCTCTCTGCGCTGGGCCAGACGGTCGTGCAACAGCTTTTCTCGGGGGTCGATTCATTCGACCTGCTGGCGGTGCCGCTGTTCATGATTGCCGGTTCGATCATGGAGGTGGGCGGCATCTCGCGCCGCCTGATCGACTTCTGCGACAGCCTGGTCGGCTGGGCGCCGGGCGGCCTGGCGGCGGCCGCCATCGGCGCCTCCATGATCATCGCTGGGATCTCGGGCTCGGCCGCTGCCGACACCGCGGCGATCGGTGCGGTGGTGATCCCGACCATGATCCGCCAGGGTTATCCACCCGCTTTTGCCGGTGCCGTGGTGGCCGCGGGCGGCGCCATCGGCATCATCATCCCGCCGTCGATCCCGATGATCCTGTTCGGGTTCATGACCAACATCTCGACTTCCCAGCTGTTCGCCGGAGGCATGCTGGTGGGCTTGCTGATGGGCCTGACGTTCATGCTCGTGGCGATCTTCATCTCCTGGCGCCGGGGCTATGGCGAGCGCCAGCCCTTCACGTGGAAGCGGGTGGTCCGCACCGGTCGCGCGGCCCTGTGGTCGATGGGGGCGCCGGTGATCGTCCTGGGCGGCATCCTGGGCGGTATCGTCACGGTGACCGAAGGCGCGGCGCTGGCCGTGTTCTATGCGCTGCTGGTCGGCACCGTGATCAACCGCGAACTGCCGTGGCGTGACTTGCCGCGCCTGATCGTGCGCTCCCAGGTCGTGGCCGGCGGCATCCTGTTCATCATCGCGATGGCCAAGGTCTTCGGCTGGCTGCTGACGATGCAGCAGGGCGCGCAGTTGCTCAATGTCT
>SCRU01000055.1 GCA_004323695.1 Burkholderiaceae bacterium | reverse complement strand
AAAAATCCCTAGTAAATCAACGACTTACTAGGGATTTAATAGTGCATGTATGGTGCCGGAGAGATGAATCGAACACCCGACCTTCTCATTACGAATGAGCTGCTCTACCGACTGAGCTACACCGGCGTTTTTAGCCCTCGATTATAGCTTGGCGTGCCAGCGGGTCGGGGATACGTGGTAGCGGCTCCGGGATACGTTGGTGGACATATGAGCTCCCCTGGCTGTCACCCCGGGCTTGACCCGGGATCCATGGAGGGCGGGTCCGGCTACCGTGGATTCCCGCCTGCGCGGGAATGACAAGGACAGGGGGAATGACAAAGACGGGAGGCAGTGCGGCGCATGAACCGGCAAGCGGGGGGCGTATCAGTCGGCCAGTGCGCGCGACACCACCTCGCGCACGTCGTTGCTGAGGTCGGGCTTGGCGGCGACGCGGGCAATCGCCTCGCGCGCCGCGCCGCGGTAGGGCTCGGCCAGCTTCTTCCAGCGGTCCAGCGCGCGCGCCAGGCGCGCGGCCACTTGCGGGTTGAAACCGTCCAGTTCCATCACGCATTCGCGCCAGAACACATAGCCGGCCGCATCGGTGCGGTGGAAGCCGCCCGGGTTGGCGCTGCAGTAGCTGAAGATCAGGCTGCGCGCGCGGTTCGGGTTGCGCAGGTTGAAGTCGGGGTGCTTCATGAGCTGGCGCACGGCGGGCAGCACGTTGCCACCGCGATCGGGGCTACCGGCCTGCAGCGCAAACCATTTGTCCAGCGCCAGCGCTTCGTGCCTGAACAGGGCATGGAAGCGGGCCAGCGCCTGCGCTGCGAGCGGGTGCCCGCTGGACACCAGGGCGCCGAGTGCGTTGAAGCGGTCGGTCATGTTGCCGGCGTCCTTGAAGTGCTGGTAGGCCTTGCCGGGCCAGACGGTATCGCCATTGGATTGCGCGACCAGGCACAGGTTCGCCAGCGCCACACCAGCCAGCGCGCGGCGGCCTGAAGACACGGCGTCCGGCTGGTAGGCACCAGTGTCGTGGTGGGCCTCCCAGGCCCACTGCCAGTCGCCGGCCAGCGCCTGCGCGAGTTGACTGCGCATCGCTTCGCGCACCGCGTGAATGCGCTGCGGGTCCACCACGTCCAGCTGCTCGGCGATGTAGGTCTCGGACGGCAGGGTCAGCACCAGCTCCTTGAACGCGGCATCCAGCGTGGGATGGCGCAGCACGCTGCGCATGGCCTCGATGTAGGCGTTATCCAGGGCCGTAGCCTCCGCGGAATAAGCGTTTGCTGCTATGGATGTCATAGCCCGCCGCAGCGCCAGCCGCTGCCCCGCCTCCCATCGGTTGAACGGATCGCTGTCGTGCGCCAGCAGCGTGAGCAACTGCGCGTCGCTGTAGTCGAACTCCAGAATGACCGGCGCGGAAAAACCGCGCAGGATGGAGGGCACAGGCTCGGCATCCACGCCCACGAACGTCAGTGTCTCGGTCGCGTGGGTAATGACCAGGGTGCGCTGACCCGGGACCGGGGCCGCTTCACCCGCCAGTTGCAGCGGCAGCTCCCGCCCATCCGGGCCCAGCAGGCCGACCCCGAGCGGAATCACGAAGGGCTCCTTGGGCGGCTGGCCCGGTGTCGGCGGGCAGCTTTGCGACACGGACAGTGTGTAGCTGCGAGACTGCGCGTCGTAACTCCCGCTGGCATGCACACGCGGCGTGCCGGCCTGGCTGTACCAGCGCTTGAACTGCGGCAGCAGGCGGGCCAGCGCGGAGTCCGGGTTGGCGTCGGCAATCGCCTGCGCGAAGTCGTCGCAGGTCACGGCATGGCCGTCGTGCCGGTCGAAGTACAGCGTCAGCCCACGCGCGAAGCCGGCGCGACCCACCAGGGTCTGCATCATGCGCACGACCTCGGCGCCCTTTTCGTACACCGTGACGGTGTAGAAGTTGTTGATCTCGATATAGCTGTCAGGCCGAACCGGGTGCGCCATGGGGCCTGCGTCTTCGGCAAACTGCGCGGTGCGCAGCAGGCGCACGTCCTCGATGCGCCGCACGGCGCGCGCGGATGCCTCGCCGGCCATGTCCTGGCTGAACTCCTGGTCGCGGAACACGGTGAGGCCTTCCTTGAGGCTGAGCTGGAACCAGTCGCGGCAGGTCACACGGTCGCCGGTCCAGTTGTGGAAGTACTCGTGGCCGACCACCGATTCGATGTTCGAATAATCGGTATCGGTCGCGGTGGCCTGGTTCGCCAGCACGTACTTGGTGTTGAAGATGTTCAGGCCCTTGTTCTCCATGGCGCCCATGTTGAAGTCGCTGGTGGCGACGATCATGAAGCGCTCGAGGTCCAGCGCCAGGCCGAAGCGCGACTCGTCCCAGGCCACCGCGTGCATCAGCGAATTCATCGCATGCTCGGTCTTGTCGAGGTCGCCGGGGCGCACATAGACCTGCAGCAGATGCTCCTTGCCGGCGCGCGAGGTGATGCACTGCTCGCGCGCCACCAGCCGGCCCGCGACCAGCGCGAACAGGTAGCAGGGTTTGCGGTGCGGATCCACCCACTTGGCGAAATGCCGGCCGTCATCGAGCGGGCCGTGCGCGACCAGGTTGCCGTTGGACAGCAGCACCGGGTACTTCGCCTTGTCGGCGCGCAAAGTCACGGTGTAGCTGGCCATCACGTCGGGGCGGTCCAGGAAGTAGGTGATGCGGCGAAAACCCTCGGCCTCGCATTGGGTGAAGAAGGTGTCTTCGCTCACGAACAGGCCCATGAGCTTGCTGTTCTTCGCGGGGCAGCAGGTGGTGAAGATTTCGAGCTCGAAGGCATCGGGCAGGTTGTCCAGCACCAGTTGCGTGCCCTCGATCTTGAACGAGGTGCCCTGGCCATCGACCAGCACGCGCGCCAGGTTGAGCTCTTCGCCATCCAGGCGCAGCGCCTGCGCCGGCGCCTCGGGGTTGCGGCGCAGCCGCATCCGGTTCAGCACGCGGGTCTTGGCCGGGTCGAGATCGAAGGTCAGATCGACCGTGTCGACCCAGTATGCAGGCGGCGCATAGTCTTCGCGGCGCACCGCGGCGGGTTGGGCATCACGCTGTTGCAACATCGAGTGTCTCCAGAAAACGGGATTGGGCGAGCTCCTCGTAGTCGCGCACGGCGGCGACCACATGAGGCCCGGCAAGTTCGGCGGGGGTGTGGGTGCTGCAGACCGCGACGGCCCGCATGCCGCCGCGGCGCGCGGCTTCGATGCCCAGGGGGGCATCTTCGAACACGATGCAGCGGGCCGGATCGGCGCCGATGCGCCGCGCTGCTTCCAGAAAGATGGCGGGGGTCGGCTTGCCCGTGAAACCCTCGTCGCCGCCGACGATGGCCAGCGGCAGCGGGTTCATCTTCAGGCGCGACATCGCGAATTCGATGTTGTGCCGGTCGCCGGCCGTGCCGACCGCGATCTTGAGGCCACGCGCCGCCGCCGCCGTCGCGAAGGCATTGAAGCCCGCGACCTCAGCAAAGTTGTCGGTGAACAGGTCGCGGTAGATGGCTTCCTTTTCATGCACCAGCGTTTCGCACGCGGCGTCGCTCAGGTTCTGCCCGAACAGCATGCGCATGCATTCGGCGCCGGTGCGCCCGGAGGTGCGCGCGAGCAGGTCGCTCACATCGATCTGCAGTCCGTGATTCCGGGCGAAAACCAGCCACGACTTCGCATGCCACGGCATCGAGTGGATCATGGTGCCGTCCATGTCGAAGATCAGCGCTTCCACGGTGGTGTTGTTCTGCATCACACACCTTGCTTCAGGGAAGCCTCGATGAACACATCCAGATCGCCGTCGAGCACCTTCTGCGTGGTCGACACCTCGACATTGGTGCGCAGGTCCTTGATGCGGCTGTTGTCCAGCACGTAGGAGCGGATCTGGTGGCCCCAGCCCACGTCGGTCTTGCTGTCCTCGAGTTTTTGCTGCTCTTCCATGCGCTTGCGCATCTCGAAATCGTACAGGCGCGAGCGCAGCCGCTTCCAGGCCACGTCGCGGTTGCTGTGCTGGCTGCGCCCGTCCTGGCACTGCACCACGATGCCGGTCGGCAGGTGCGTCAGGCGCACGGCGGAATCGGTCTTGTTGATGTGCTGGCCGCCGGCGCCGCTGGCGCGGAAGGTGTCCACCCGCACGTCGGCCGGATTGATGTCGATCTCGATCGAGTCGTCCACTTCCGGATAGACGAACACGCTGGCAAAGCTCGTGTGGCGCCCGCCCGACGAGTCGAATGGCGACTTGCGCACGAGACGGTGCACGCCGGTTTCGGTACGCAGCAGGCCGAACGCATACTCGCCCTCGATCTTGACGGTGGCGCCCTTGATGCCCGCCGTGTCGCCCGGCGTTTCGTCCTCGATCTGCGTCTTGAAGCCCTTGCGCTCGGCGTACTTCAGGTACTGGCGCAGCAGCATGCTGGCCCAGTCGCAGGCTTCCGTGCCACCGGCGCCGGCCTGGATGTCCAGGAACGCATTCAGCGGGTCCGCGGGGTTGTTGAACATGCGGCGGAACTCGAGCTGTTCGATGTCCGTCGCCAGCTTGGCGGTTTCGCTCTGAATGGTTTGCAGGCCGGCCTCGTCACCGTCGGCCTTGCTCATTTCGAACAGTTCGGAATTGTCGGCCAGTTCGCGCGTGAGGTTGGTCAGGGTCAGCACCACCGAGTCGAGCGCCTTCTTCTCGCGGCCCAGCTCCTGCGCGCGCTTGGGGTCGCTCCAGACGGTCGGGTCTTCGAGGGACGCGTTGACGGTTCTCAGACGTTCGGATTTGGCATCGTAGTCAAAGATACCTCCGTAAATCCTCGGTCCGGGCGGAGAGGTCGGTGAGTTGGGCGCCGATCTGGTTGACGTGTTCTGCTTCCATGCGATGTGTCCTGGTGTGTGGCGAATGCGGCTATTTTCTCACGCGACGAAGCTCTCTATCAGTTGCGCCAGTTGCTCGGGCTGGTCATGGTGCAGCATATGGCCGGCATCCTGGATCGTGCCCATCGTCAGGTGCGGCACGGCCTTCAGCCGTTCGTGGAATTCGGCGAGCGTGAACTTGCCGCCCCACCATTGGCTCAGGGAGTTGCCTTCGGCTTCCACGACCAGCGTGGGGGCGCTGATGCTCGCGTAGATTTCCAGCGTTTCGTCCACCCGGTTCAGGTTCGCGTTCGTGATCTTGTGTGCTGCGTCGCCCAGGATTTCCCACTGTCCCGCCGGGTTGGTCGCGGCCCATTGCTGCGCGAGCCAGTCCGCCTTGTCCTGATTCAGGCGCGGATTCGTCTTCATCAGGCGGCGCGCCACGCCACTGGCCTCCGGATAGGTCTTGAGCGCCAGTTCGCCGCGGTGCAGGCGCTTGAGTTCGTCCATCCATTTGGCGTAGCGGGCGGGCGCCTGCGCGGGCCGGCTGGCGGGCATGCCGAAACCCTCGAGGTTGATCAGGCGGCGAATCCGCCCGGGCCGCACGCCCGCATAGTGCATCACCACGTTGCCGCCCAGGCTGTGGCCGACCAGATCGACGGCCTGGGTTGGCGCGTAGTGGTCCAGCAGGAAGTCGAGGTCGGCCAGGTAGTCGGGGAACCAGTAGTTGTCGGCGCCGCCGTGCCGCCCGTCGGGAGACCGTTCGCCGGTGAGCCCGAAACCGCGCCAGTCGGGCGCGATGATGCAACGGCCCTGCGCAAACGCGGCGGACAAGGCGTCCACCATGAATTGCCAGGACGCCGCCACATCCATCCACCCATGCACCAACACCAGCGGCGCCACGCCGGCCGCGGGTTCGCCCCACAGGCGCACGTGGTAGCGCAGGTTGCGGATTGGAACAAAGTCGCTGCGCGAGATTCTTTTGGCGTGGTACATGCGGCCATCATACGAAGGCTCGCCCCGCGCGCGCGTCAAGGCGGGGACAAGCCGGGCCTCTGCCATGCGCCGCGCCGGCTTCGATCGGGCGCCCGCATGGCAGCGGCTGCCGCGCAGTCAGTTCGACGCCTGGGCCGGCTCGGCGACGAAGATTTCCACGCGCCGGTTCATGGCACGGCCGGCGGCGGTATTGTTGTCTCCGATGGGGTTGCTCGCGCCCATGCCCTGGGTCACGAAGCGGTTCGCCGCGACGCCGCGGCCCTCGAGGTAGTTGCGCGTGCTGTTCGCGCGCGCCAGCGACAGGGGCTGGTTGATCGCGTCGGAGCCGGTGCTGTCGGTGTAGCCGACGATGGTGATCGTGGTCACCGGGTTCTGGTTCAGCGTGGTCGCGAACTGGTTCAGCACGTTCCCGAAATTGGGCTTGATCGCGGATTGGCCGACGTCGAACGAGATGTCGCTCGGGATGTTGAGTTTGAGCCGGTTGTCGGCGGTCTGGGTCACGCCGATGCCGGTGCCGGCAGTGGCCTGCTGCATCTGCTGCTTCTGCGCTTCCATTTTCTTGGACCACAGGTAGCCACCGCCCGCGCCGGCCGCACCGCCGATCGCGGCGCCGGCCACTGCGCCGCGGCTGCCGTTCACCAGCGCGCCAACCGCCGCGCCCGCCAGCGCGCCGATGCCGGCGCCCGTGGCCGTGCCCTGCTGGGTTTCGTTCATGTTGGCGCAGCCGGCGAGTCCGCCGACCACGAGGGCGGTGCAACCGAGGAGGGTGAGCGCTGATTTCATCGTGGGTCTCCTGTAGAAAGAAATTTGTACAAACCGCTTGACGCAAGAGCAAGCATAGCGCACTGGAACCTCGCGGTGTGCATGACGGGGTCGCGCGTTCGGGCGCCCGGCCCGCCATCGCAATGAGTAGACTGGGGCATGGGCAAAAAGGATCATGTCAGCGAAACGCCGGCGACCGCCATGCTGCGCGCCTACCAGGTGGCGTTCACCGGGCTTCCCTACGAGTACCTGGAGCATGGTGGCGCGCTGCACAGCGCCCAGGTGCTGGGGCTGGACCCGTTCAGTGTGGTCAAGAGCCTGGTGATGCAGGACCAGGACGCCAAACCGCTGCTGGTCCTGATGCACGGCAACCGCAAGGTCTCGACCAGGAATCTGGCGCGTCAGATTGGCGCCAAGTCGGTTGAACCCTGCAAGCCCGAGGTCGCGCAGCGGCACAGCGGTTATCTGGTGGGGGGCACCTCGCCGTTCGGCACGCGCCGCCAGATGCCGGTTTACATCGAGCAGAGCATCCTGGCATTGCCCCGGATCGCCATCAACGGCGGGCGCCGCGGCTACCTGGTGCAGCTCGATCCGCAGGTTTGCGTGCAATTGCTGCGGGCCGAGGCCGTGCACTGCGCGCTCGCGCAGTGAGATGGCCCCCCACGCTGGCCACTGCGTGTACTGCGCCGGGTTCGCACCTCGCCCGCACTGGCAAAATGGCCGCCTGTCTGGAGATCTCTCTTGGAAACAATTTATTCCGTGCTGGCCACCCTGGCGGCCTACCTGATCGGGTCGCTGAGCTTCGCCGTGATCGTGAGCCGGGTCATGGGCTTGAAGGACCCGCGCAGCTATGGCAGCAAGAACCCCGGCGCGACCAATGTGCTGCGCTCCGGCAGCAAGGCCGCAGCGGCGGCCACGCTGGTGCTCGACGCCCTGAAGGGCTGGCTGCCCGTGGCGCTGGTGCGCTGGTTCGGCCGCCCGTACGGACTCGAGGAAGGCACCGTTGCGCTGGTCGGGCTCGCCGCCTTTGTCGGGCATGTGTGGCCGGTGTTCTTTCGGTTCCAGGGCGGCAAGGGCGTCGCCACGGCATTGGGCGTGCTGCTTGGGATCAGCTGGATCCTGGGTCTGGCGACCGCTGCCACCTGGCTCATCATCGCGGTTTTCTTTCGCTATTCGTCATTGGCCTCGCTGGTGGCGGCGGCTTTCGCGCCGGCCTATTACCTGTTGGCCAGCGGCGCTGTGTGGTACGCCGACCCGTCCATTTCGACCGCCATTTTTGTCATGGCGATCCTGCTGGCATGGCGCCACCGGCTCAATATCGGCCGGCTGATTCAGGGCAAGGAGTCGCGGCTGGGCGCGAAAAAATAGCGTGGCCCTCACGCTTCGACAAGCGTGGGGGCCGGCGGCCGCAGCGCCGGGCCGCCCCAAGCAAGGCCCACCCCCTCGGGGGCAGCGCAGTACGCGTAGCGACAAGCGTGGGGGCTAGAGTCTCAATAACGGCGCTGCAGCGTCATGACGTCCGCGTTCTGCTGCATCCGAAAGCGCGTCAAGAAACTGTGGCCCAGCAGCACATAGGTCATGGGCTGCGGCGTGACCACCGCATCCACACCCGACACCTGCACATCGCCGATCCGCACCGAATCGAGCGTGATGCGCCAGCCCTGGGTGGCGCCGTTCGCCGTGTTCACGCGCACGGGCTGCCCCGCCCGGTAATTCAGGCCGGCGCGCTCCGCCTGCGGCACGCTCATGCTGATCATGCTGGCGCCGGTGTCGACGATGAATTGCACCGCATGTCCGTCGATGCTGCCCGGTGTCGTGAAGTGACCGTCGCTGCCGGCCGTGATCGTGATCGTCCCGTTGCCGGAATTGCGGTCATGGCCGCCGAAGCTGGCGGGGGTGTCGCCCACGCGCAGCGTCTGGCGCCGGCCCCCGATTTCCACCACGGCCTGATCGCTGCTGGTGGAGATCACCTTGACGCCCTCGTAGCTGTCGCCCGGCGCAACGCTGTGGGGCGGGCCGTTGCCGACCATCAGCAAGGCCTTGTTGCCAAGCATGCCCGACAAGGCAACCGGCTGGGCGTCAGCGCAGGCGCCCGGCAGCGCCAGCGCGAGCCCCAGCATCAGGGCGGTGGCACCCCACCCGCGCGACCTCATCTTCAGTCGCGGAAGTTGTTGAAGGTCATGGGCAACTCGGTCACGTCCTTCTTGATCAGCGCCATCGCCGCCTGCAGGTCGTCGCGCTTGGCGCCGCTCACGCGTACCGCGTCGCCCTGGATCGCGGCCTGCACCTTGAGCTTGCTGTCCTTGAGCAGGCGGGTGATCTTCTTGGCCTGCTCGGTCTCGATGCCGCTGCGCACCTTGACGATCTGCCTGACCTTGTCGCCGCCGATTTTCTGCACCTCGCCCCGGTCCAGGTAACGCACATCCACATTGCGCTTGGTCAGCTTGTTGCGCAGGATGTCTTCCACCTGCTGCAACTGGAACTCGGCATCGCCCAGCAGCGTGATGTCCTTGTCCTTGAGTTCGATCGCTGCCGAGGTGCCCTTGAAGTCGAAGCGCGTGCCGATTTCCTTCGCGGCGTTGTCCACCGCGTTCCTGACTTCGACCAGATTGGGTTCGCAAACGGTATCAAAAGAAGGCATGGCTTGATTCCTGGGTGAGATGGGCCGCGCGCCCCGGATCAGGGCAGGAGCCGATGCGACAATGGACCGATGTTAGTCGAGAAAAATGTCGCGCTCCAGCCCTACAACACCTTTGGCATTGTGGCCAGGGCGCATACGCTGGTGCGCGTGGCGCAGGAGGTGGATGTGCAGGCGGTGCTGGCCGACCCGCTGCTTGCCGCGCAGCCGAAATTCGTGCTCGGCGGCGGCAGCAACATCGTGCTCACGGGCGACGTCCGCCCGCTGGTGCTGAAGGTGGAAGTCATGGGGCGCCGCCTGGTCGGGGAGACGGCGCAGGCCTGGATCGTGCAGGCCGGTGCCGGCGAGAACTGGCACGACCTTGTCGGCTGGACGCTGGCGCAGGGCTGGCCGGGCCTCGAAAACCTGGCGCTGATTCCAGGGACGGTCGGCGCCGCGCCGGTGCAGAACATCGGCGCCTATGGGGTCGAACTGCAGGACCGCTTTGAGTCGCTGGACGCGCTGGACCTGACGACGGGCCGGCGCTTCGCGCTCGATGCCGCGCAGTGCGGCTTTGGCTATCGCGATTCCGTTTTCAAGCATGCGCCCGGGCAGCCGTCCGGCCACGATGCACACAAGAGTCTTGGCCTGGCCGGGCGCGCACTGATCACCCAGGTGCGTCTGGCGCTGCCCAAGCGTTGGCGGCCGGTGCTGGGTTATCTGGACCTGGAAAAGAAGATCGCCGAGTCGGGCGTCAGGCAACCCTCGCCGCAGCAGATCTACCAATGGGTCTGCGAGATTCGCGCCGCCAAGCTGCCGGACCCGCAGGTGATCGGCAACGCCGGCAGTTTCTTCAAGAACCCGACCGTCACGCCCGAGCAATGCGCCGACATCATTGCGCGCGAGCCGCGCATCGTGCATTACCAGCTGGCGAACGGCACGGTGAAGCTGGCGGCGGGCTGGCTGATCGACGCCTGCGGCTGGAAGGGCAAGTCGGTCGGCAACGCCGGCGTCTACGAAAAGCAGGCGCTGGTGCTGGTGAATCGCCACGGCGCGACGGGTGGTGAGGTGATGACGCTGGCCCGCGCGATCCAGACCAGTGTGTATGAGCGGTTCGGGATTCGGCTGGAGCCGGAGCCTGTGGTGGTTTGATACGATTTTGGTGTTTGGCCCTTGCTGGGTTTATTTAGATTGCTATCGTATTTATAGTTTAGCGGGTTTCGTTCCAGCGGGTGGGAGTCGGGATGTGCGCCCGACGGCGCAGTAACTTTTCTTTGCGTGCCCAAAGAAAAGTCACCAAAAGAAAGGGCAGCCGCAGTCACGGCCCCGTCGGGGTGCCTTGCGCTGCTCGGGGCCAGCGGGAAGCGCGCAAACTCGGCTTCGCCTCAAACATGCGCGCTTCTTGATCCGCTTGCCCCTACGCTGCTCAGCCGTGCCAGGACGGCGGGGGAGAGGGAAAACCAATACCAAATGCCGAACCCCAAAAGGACGTGCCATAGCGCGTCCTTGTGGGGTTGGGTATTGATTCCCTACGCCGTCATGAGGAGGCGAGTAGCGCAGACTGGAGCCGATCAGGGGCGCGCATGTTTGAGGCGAAGCCGAGTTTGCGCGCACCCGGCGCAAGTCGAGCAACGCAGCGTGCCCGCAGCGAAGCGCAGGGCCGACGAATCCGGCTCGCCTTTCTTTTGCTTACTTTTCTTTGGCGAAGCAAAGAAAAGTGAGGCGCCTGCCGGGGCGCGACCCGGCCAGCGGCCCTTGCAAAGGCCAACGCCTCAACTACCGTGGATTCCCGGTCAAGCCGGGAATGACCAGAGGGGGCGGGAAGAACCAGAGGGCCTGGAACGCCAAAGAAGTCACTCGCCGTCGTCGTTCGCCAGCCGCGGCAACGCCGCCCCCGACCCGAGCGACAGCAACCCCGCCTTGGCATACACGCCCAGCTTGGCGCGCGTGTCCACGATGTCCAGGTTGCGCATGGTGAGTTGCCCGATACGGTCCAGCGGCGAGAACGGCGCGTCTTCCACCTTTTCCATCGACAGGCGCTCGGGCGCATACGTCAGGTTCGGCGACTCGGTGTTGAGCAGCGAGTAGTCGTTGCCGCGGCGCAGTTCCAGCGTCACGCTGCCGGTGATCGCGCGTGCCACCCAGCGCTGGGCGGTTTCGCGCAGCATGATGGCCTGCGGGTCGAACCAGCGGCCCTGGTACAGCAGGCGGCCCAGTTTCAGGCCGCTCATGCGGTACTGCTCGATCGTGTCCTCGTTGTGGATGCCGGTCACCAGCCGCTCATACGCGATGTGCAGCAGCGCCAGCCCCGGGGCCTCGTAGATGCCGCGGCTCTTGGCCTCGATGATGCGGTTCTCGATCTGATCGCTCATCCCGAGGCCATGCCGGCCGCCGATGCGGTTGGCTTGCAGGATCAGTGCCACCGGGTCGCTGTACTCGACACCATTGAGCGCGACGGGCTGGCCCTCCTCGAAGCGCACGGTCACCTCTTCGGCCTTGACCGCCACGTCGTCTTTCCAGAACGCGATGCCCATGATCGGATTCACGATGCGGACACTGCTCCCGAGAGATTCCAGATCCTTGGCCTCGTGCGTGGCGCCCAGCATGTTGGAATCGGTGGAATACGCCTTCTCGGCGCTCATCTTGTAGCCGAAACCGTGCTGCGCCATGAACGCCGACATCTCGGCGCGCCCGCCCAGTTCGTCGATGAACCGCTGGTCCAGCCAGGGCTTGTAGATCCTGAGCAGCGGGTTGGTGAGCAGGCCGTAGCGATAGAAGCGCTCGATGTCGTTGCCCTTGAACGTGCTGCCGTCGCCCCAGATGTGCACGTCGTCTTCCTTCATCGCGGCTACCAGCAGGGTGCCGGTCACGGCGCGGCCCAGCGGCGTCGTGTTGAAGTAGGTGACGCCCGCGGTGCTGATATGGAATGCGCCGGCCTGCAGCGCTGCAATGCCTTCGTGCGCGAGCTGCAGGCGGCAGTCGATCAGGCGCGCCTTCTCGGCGCCGTACTGCAGCGCCTTGCGCGGAATCTCGTCGTAGTCGGGCTCGTCGGGCTGGCCCAGGTTGGCG
>SCRU01000054.1 GCA_004323695.1 Burkholderiaceae bacterium | reverse complement strand
TTGCCTTCGCCGAGTCCGTCATCCACGAGTGCGCGTGGTTCCACCATGGCCACTACGAAATTCCTTCGGCCGACCTGACCTCGCGGCATGTCGTGAAGCTGCATCGCCCGGCCAAGCCTACGCTGGTGCTTGCAGACCTCACCGGCGAACCGCTGAAGAAATTGGGCCTGAACAATGACATCAGTGCTGGCGACGACTATACCGTGCCGACGATTTGGGCCAAAGCCATCCACGATGCGAACCCGAAGTGGGACGGACTCCGCTATGTCTCACGCCAGAACAACGGTGGATTCGCGGTTGCTCTGTTTGAGCGAAGCGGAGTCACAAAGGCCGGCAGCCGCAAGCTCACCGGCAAGATGCTCAACAACCTCTGCGATACATTCCGTGTGGTGGCGGTTTAGCGACGCGTGCCGTCAACCTGGCAAAGGAAAACCCATGAGTCTTGAAGACGCCGTCCTGTGCCTTGAGGCGCAAGCCAAAGGAGAAATACCGGACCACCGCCTTGTGGTGTCCGGTGCGCTTGCACTGGACACGTTGATTCTGCTGGGAATCGCATCCCGCGACATTCAGGATGCTGCGGCAGGACTACGGATTGTTGCTGAGGGTGGCACACTCGCGCTTGACGACTCGGGCCGGGCCAGAGCCTCGATCCTGGCGGCGGACGTACGCCGCTTCGTTAATTTCGACGAGTCCAAGGAGACTTGAGAATGACAACACCGATGAACGGCTTCAAGAGCCGTCGCAAGGTCGATCCCGAACTGATTGAGCGCTATGAGTGGGACGCGCGCTACAACGGCGACAAGAACATCAAAAATGAATTGTCTACCGCCAGGCGTACAGCGACCACTCTTGCGAAGTCGGCAAACCAATTCAGTCATTTGCGACCCGAGCACAAGCTCGCCCTCGATGCGGCGACAAGCACCATGCGCAAACTGGCTGAAGATCTTGCCGAGTTGGTTGGGTGGGCAAAGGAATACGGCGCATTTTGTGCCGCAGAGCGTGCCAGGGCAAGCGCCGCAGAGCTCGAAGCCCTCGCTGAAAAACGCTGGGGCAACGATGTCAAGGCAATGGAGTTCGAGGCCGAGCTCATTCGAGAATTGATGTCGCCAGGGGGTGCCGAGGCCTTCGGTGAATGGGTGCAGTCCACTGGGCGTCATTTGGACGTCCGACCTCAGGATTTTTCAGGCCCGTTTGATCACGGCGGCATCCTCAGCAGCTACAAGCAGCGAGACACAGTGGCGAGGTTGATTCAAGCCGCCATCAACAACTCGCCGCACAAGTGGCAAGGTATGGGCCGCACGCATTACTCATGTGGATGGAAGGACTACGAGATGTACCTGGAACATCGTAAGGCTGCAGCTGCTGCCGCAGCGATAGTGCTGAGCGGGTTCGCCGCCTAAGCAGCGTCTCGTAAGGGGACCCATGCCCACAGTCAGTGAAGCGACGTTGAAAGCTGCGAGACTGGGCCCAGTATCGATCTCTCTATGTCAACTTCTTGAACCTGGTGAGGCGTTGATTGCGCAAATTCGAAATGAAATTCCAGTATGGTTGGCTGCTGAGTTGTCAAATCACGGCGTCACTCTTTCTAGAGATCATGCCTGGCAGTGGTTTCTAGAACCGTTAAGCTAAAAAAGAGACTTCAGACATGCCCACCGCGCTTGCTCTACCGATTCGGCCCACGCGCTTTTCAGCTGGATCGGCCTTGGCTGTCGGCACATACCACGTTGCGGCTGTTGTCGGCGGCTACACGGTGGGGCGAACTGTCGGCGTCGAACTCTGGTTTCCCCTCACCGCCCGCGAAAACCCGGACTGGCGACTATGGCCAAGTTTTGAGGAAGCCGCCCGCTGGATCGAAAATTAAGATTGCGGCCTCTCCGACTACCCCCATTGGGGGCGCTGAAAATTGAGAAATCGAGGCGTACATGTGCAACAACTACCGATCTGCTAACCCCGAGGATCTGCAAGTTGCATGGGGCGTAGAACCGCCTGGCGGACTTTTTTGGAGCAACGAGGTCTGGCCACACGGCGATGCCGTGATGATCCGGCGCCCCGAGGGTGGCTCGCACGGCGACCGCGAGGCACGCGGCGCCAGGTTCGGGTTGGTTCCCTTTGGCTCGAAGACTGAGGACATCAAATGGGACACGATGAATGCTCGCATCGAGACCGCGAATACCCTGTATTCGTACCGCCGCCCTTGGGCACGTGGCCAATGGTGCATTGTGCCGGCCTGGTCGTTTTACGAGCCGTACTACGAGACAGCCAAGTCAAAGTCGGTGCGTTGGTCGATCGCGCGCTCGGACGGTCAAATGATGGGGATCGCTGGCCTTTGGGACCGATGGGTACGACCGGACGGCACCGACTTGATAAGCTTCACCATGTTGACCCGCAATTGCGACGAGCACCCGGTGCTCGGCCGCTTCCATCGCTGGTTCGACAAGGATGGCAAGCCCGAGGAAAAGCGTACCCCCGTGCTCCTGCATGAAGACGAATACGACGACTGGCTGGCAACGGCTCCCGAGGCTGTTGAAGGGTTTTCAAAGCTGCTGCCCGAGAACGAATTGCAAGCGGCACCAGCACCGCTCGCGCCCAAGCGCAAGCCAGCAAAGACGGGCGAAGGAGGGCTATTCGATGGACACTGAAACACAAGCCATCGTGCAGACCGCGCTTGCGGTGCGCGTCTCACATCCGCACGCGCCAGCGCTCGATGTGCTCGACCTGGCGATGACGGATCGGCACGGCGCCGACCCGGACTTTAGCGATGCGGGCACACCGGCCGGTGACCACACCGATTCAGCAAGTCCGTTCGGGCGCTTGCTGCGCGATGCATTCGCGCCGGGGATCTCCGACTCTGAGCTGGCGGAGCGCGGGGGCACCTCCAACGAGAGCGAGTTTTTGACGCGCTGGCAGCAGCTAGTCATCGATCCCTTCGCGAAACGCTACCGGCTCTGGTCGGCCGACACAGACGATGATCGCTGGACAAGCCTGGTTTCAGGACAAGTACAAAAGCGCTGGCCCCACCTGGCGGACAAAGATGCCGACGTGATCGCGCGCGAACTGGCGGGCGCGCCCGGCTGGCGCGCAGTTGCAGCAGAGGCAGCCGCCGACGCTTATGTGCGCCAGGTCGAGGAACGCGATGCAATGACCAGCGAACGCAGCGCATTCCGACTTGCATTGAACATCGAGGGCGCGAGCCCTGAGGACCTGGCGCGCGGCATCGCCGCAGCGCAGGCCGTGTTTGATGAGGCTCGGGTGACGCCCGCTCAAGCAGCGCGGGGCCTTTTCAACCGCGATGGCTGGGACGACCGAGGACTCCCGGAAGATACTCAGCCCACGGACGCCGAAATGCAGGCAGCGGCAATTTGGGAAGATGCGGAATTCGCTGCAGCGGCCGCCTGCTGCGCGGGCTGGCCAACCATGACTGGTCCCGCAGGGCTTGAACTGCATTGGCGCCTGGAGTAAGGGGATGAAACGGCGCAACTGGGTGAAAACATCCAGACAGCCGGATACCGTCTATCAGGGCACGAGGTTGGCGTCGGTTCGGGTACAGGCTCAACGCGCCGCGGTCGTGGCCGGCGATCCCGCTGTATGTGAGCGCAAAAAAGGCGATCTGGCACAGCGTCTGGTCTACAAATTCCGCAGCCAGGGCCAGCTCTACCTGCTGGGCTATAACGTCGATGATGCAGTCCAATTGGTCTACCTGGAAGCCATTGGCCCACACGAGAACTTTTATCGGGATCTCAAGCGTTCTTAATGGCGCCCATGTTCCGCAGATGGTTTGGGCCGTCGCGTCGAATTGACAGCGTTACTGCACCTGATAGATTGAATCCAGAACACCATTTCTGAGGCAATCGCTGTGTCCATCTTCTATATCGACGGCCGGAAAATTGATCAACCCGATCGGTTCGGGGACGGTTCGCGGTGGTTCGAGATGATGCTGTTGCCCGATGCCGAGCAAGTTGCTGGGCCCTTCACGCCGGTCGAGTTCGCTAGGCACCGCGCTTGGGGGCTCGATCCGAAATGGGCTGAGCGTTGCGCAATACACGCCCCCATGCAGGACTCGGCAGACCCCCACAACGGTGGCTTCTGGCCGATGAAGGAGTGCGAACCTTCAGACGTTATCGTATGCGGGGGAAAGTACGGTCGGCAGTACCGCGCGTGCGTTTTCACCTACTGAGCAGGAAAGGACCAACCCATGATGACGAAGTCTGAACGCGCCCATGCGCTTGAGCAGATGGATGCGGCGATCAAGCAGTTCTATGGGCGCGCAGTGCAGATCGGCAATCACCCGTTTATCGAGTTTGCGGGCGTGATGACGGCATACCTCAACTCATGCAAGCAGGCGCACGCCGCGGGGATCGATTTCACCGATTGCAATCGCCACAATGGTCAACGCCTGCCCATGGAGAGCTTCGAGGTCGATTACCTCAACGAAAAGCTCGATTGCATTTTCGACGGGCGGGTGATCGCGCAGCAAACGCCGGCTGCGGCCGTGCGCCATCAATCATCATGAACCAATGGCAATCCTTCGCCGAGGACCTGCGACGCATCGTCTCTTCAATGGAGCTCGCCGGTGCCCAAGGTGATCTGGCGCAAAGCCCTGGGGAGCAGGCCCAGACGGCGATTTTGCACGCCGCCCTGAGTCGCGCACGCACCATTGCACTAATCCACAGCCAGTACCCTATCACCACCGACTTCGATCGTGGCTACGACAAGGGCCGCAAGGATGCCGCCCATGCGATCGCGCAACTGCGCGATCTGGGCCGGGAGGCCGTCGAGCACGAACTCGCCAGTCACGCGCAGCAAACGGCCCCGACGGGGGCGGCAGCCAGGGTCGAGATCACCGATGAGGACATTGATCTGATAGCCAACGACGGCCACAGAAACGCTGCTGGCGCGGCATCTACGCTACCAGCGTATACAACTTCGCCCGCGCCATCGCGGACCATGTGAGCGAGCAGGCTGACGCTGCGCGCCAAAGTGGATAGCGCCGAATTGGCAGTTCTCGAAATTCTCGAACATTCGTCGTCCTCGTACGGCCCCAGAACCTGGGCGAACGCCGTTCAAGGGGACGCGACTGTTGCCTTTGCAGTTGACTTCACGACTGCCGGCGAGAAGCTGACGCGCAAGGCATCTGCCGACAAATACGTCGGAATCAAGCTGGTGCCTGGCGAGATGGACACCGAGCGCGCCCTGGCGGCCGCCCGGCTCCTGTATCGGTTCCTGAAGGCTCGCGACGCGCGCGTCCTCAACGTGGCCGGGAATGGCATCTACACACTTGCCCGGTGCGGGATATCGCAGCACGCCGCCAACGTGTTCGTGACCTCGGTCATCGCCAAGGTCCATGAACACCATCCCCTTCAGCGCGTGATTTCCGGCGGCCAAACGGGTATAGACCTGGCCGGCGCGGTGGCGGGGGTGTGTATCGGGGTTGACACACAGGTGCTGCTGCCGCGCGGGTACATCCAGCGCAACGAGAAAAAGGTTGATGCCGCCCACTCCCACGAGGCGATTCGCGCCCAGGTATTGACGGGCGCAGCGCAGTGCGTGGACCTCTGCTCAAACAGAGCAACTACGACCGCGGAATCCGGCCCTGCACTGGCCCTATCTCAACGCCCCTATCTTTGAGGTTGCCGGCAAGGCCATGACCAGCGGCTCTGGCTATCAACTCCCCACGCATGCGCGCTGGCGCCAGCGAGTATTTCCGTTTTGAGAGCGTTATTGCCGTGGAGGCGGCGTCGCAGCAACAGGCCCCGCTTCGAACGTTTCCACCGGAGCGAGCCGCAGGAGGCTGTTCGCTTCCTCCTGCGTTCCCTGTAGCCACTGCTCTACGTCGCCCGACTCGATAGGGATCACCGAGCGCTTGTCCTGCGCATCCGCTGGCAGGCCGGGCTCTGGCTTGTGCATCCGGCGCATCAGCGGGTGGGCATCGGCGTTGAGCCTAAGGATGGTATAGCTCTCGACCTATTCGCCGGTGCCCTTGTCCACCCAGGTGTTCCACAGGCCGGCCAGTCCCCAGGGCATGCCGTCGGCACGGCGGAACCGCCACCAGATGTTCTTGCCGGTTTCCCAATTCGGTTCATCGACCGACACGGCGGGGATGATGCAGCGCAGCCCGCGCAGCCATGGGCCACGGAAAGTTGGCTTGTCCGTTAGCTCTTCGGAGCGGGCGTTGTTGTTCGAGTACGGCAATTTCGAGGTTTTGGCGAAGAACGGGATCAGCCCCCACTGGCCGACAACAAGCTCCGGCCCATGTGCTTGTTCGGCCGCACGGATGAATGGACCATTGGCCCGGGGAAAAATCTCGGTAGCCCACAAGCGTGGTTGATTGCGTGCGCCGATATGCCAGAAGCGCTCGATGGCGGCCTGGTCGGGTGAGACGTAGCGGTTGCACATGGCCTGCATTCTCGCGCGGTCCGGACGGCGCGTCGAGCAGCTGATGCGTATGACCGCGGCCTGGCCGGACGCCCGAGGTTGCCAGGCGGTCAAGTAGGCCCAACCTGTTTCCATCGTCATCAATTCCAAGTGGACTCCAAATGCCCCATCCGACCCAACCACAAAGCGCGCCGTCTGCGGCGCCCGACGCAGGGGCTGGCCCCAAGCGCTACATCGTCGAGGCTCATGGCGGGGGCGATCTGGATTGGGATGGCTCGCCCAGTGTGGCGGTGTTCCAGGTGGACGAGGCGCTCGCGCGCGACATCATCAGGTTTTCGTCCCTGGTCAAGGCCGAGAACGTCTACAAGATCGAACGCTTCGACTGCCATGCCGACTTCCTACGATACGATCCCGAAACCAATCGCGAGGAGGCCTTGGAGGCAGGCGAGAAGAATTCTGTGCGCACCGAGTGCGACGTCCTCGTCGTCACCGGCGAGGACTTCTTTTTCCGGGCCTATGTAAAGCATACGGACGTGGAAATCGAATGCGAGGGCCAGCCCATCTCGGCGCTGGCGCAGCACTTCGGCCTGGCTCCTGGCGACCGCTCCGTGCCCGAGGCCGTTCGCGTCCGCCTGGAGCAGGCATTGCCTGGCGCGGATGGCTACGAGAGGGGCTTCAAGGATGCCCTCGAGTCCATCGCCTTGGCGTTGGCGGCCAAGATATCCCGGCCCGTCCTCGACGAGGCGATCGCCACGGCGATGGACGCCTACGCGAATAACGCGGACACGCAAGTATCTGAAGCGCCGGCATCGAGCCCCCAATTTCCTTGACGGCATCCGTTGCCTACATCTCCGGCGGGCCTGCCGGCGAAGTTGCGCGGCCTTCATGTCGGCCTAACCTGATTCCAGGCTATCGAAATGGAAGCGATCATGGGGAATCACACCGCAGGTAATGCGATGGGCAAGCAGGCGCAGGCGCTTCTGTCCAATCGGCCACAGGGCATGACTGCGATCGAGCTGTTGGACCTGATCTGCACGCCCTACCGCGGGTGTGATGCCGAGTTCGAGTCGGAAGACCCGGAGCATCGCGGCTTCGTGCATCCGGAGTTCGGTGACTGGCGCGACCCGCATCCGCAGGCCGCGCTGGGCATGCTCATGTTGGAGGCTTTTGCTCCGAATGGCGTCTCTGACCAGCCGCGCTATGCCGCAGGGTTTGACGAGCGCAACGATGAGGCCGCACTGGATGCCTGGTACGCGGAGGTCGAGGTTCCGTTTCGCCAGCGCTACCGCTTTTGCTGAGTGCCAGGAAAGAGTCGCCCGTGGATCTCTTCGATCTCCCTGCCAGCGTCCTCCCCGAAGCTGCATACCGCTCGGCGGTCGAGTCGCCCTTCGCGCGTGCGCAGCGCCGCGTGCGGGAGGTAATTCAGGCGGGCCACCCCATTTGCCTGGCCTTCTCCGCAGGCAAGGACAGTTCCGCGCTGGCCAACATCGTGCTGTGCACGGCGGCCGAGCTGCGCGCCGCAGGAGACGCCGTCCCGCCGATCATCGTAGTCAACAGTGATACCGGCGTGGATCAACCCGAGGTCGTGACACTGGCGGGCTCTGAGCTTGCCAAAATGCAGCGATTTGCCAAGGAGCACGATCTGCCGGTGCGCACGATGCGCGGCTCTCCGGCCCTGACCGACTCTTTTGCCGTGCGTGTCATCGGTGGCCGGGGGCTGCCCTCCTTCCCCGACACCCGTGCCGACTGCAGCAACGACTGGAAGATCAAGGTCAACGAGAAGCTTCTGAAGCAGGCCATAAAGGATTGCGGCAGGAGGGGCGGCAGGCCCCTGTGGTCATGACCGGCGTGCGCCAGGACGAATCCCATGCGCGCAACCAGCGCATCGCGGCCCGCGGCGAAGTGGCCGATGCCCTGTGGACGAACGAAGCCGGCCATCTGCGAGCGTCTCCGATCCTGGACTGGAGCACCGATGACGTGTGGGAGTACATCGGCGAGGCCGCGGCCAGGGCGCGGCCGTCGTATTCGGACTTCCAGGAGACGATGCGGATCTACCGGGACGGCGGCGGCAGCTCGTGCGTCGTGGTGGCGGACATGCGCAGCGACAGCCACCGGGCGCCCTGCGGCGTCCGTACGGGCTGCTGGGCTTGCACGCGCGTGCGGAACGACAGATCGATGGAGAACATGCTGGAGTCTGACCCGCAGCGCTATGGGTATCTGCAGCCGCTGGCGAAGCTGCGCAACTTCATCTCCAACACCCAGTACGACTGGTCGCGCCGCCAGTTCGTGGGGCGCAGCATCGACGAGCACGGGAACATTGCCATCGGCGCGGACGGGTACAACCCGGACATGTTGCAGGCCCTGTTGCGCTACTCGCTCAGTGCCCAGGTGGCCAGCGGCGTGGAGTTCGTCTCGCTTCAAGCCTTGATTGCGATCGATGCGCGCTGGTCGATGTATGGGCTGTTCCCTCCGTTCACGGCCCTGAAGATTGCGCGCGACATCGAGCAGGGTCGGTTGGAGTTCGCCCCGGACGTGCCCCAGACGCCCAAAACGCCCACGCCGAAGCTGGGCCACATTCACGTGGGATCGGACTGGTACGACGCCACTGGACTCAACTCGACCGTTGGGCTGCGCGATCCGATGCTGGAGTTGTTCCACGAGAGCTGCGGCGTGAAGCTCCGGAGTCTTGCCAATGGCGCCCTGGTGGCCGACTACGAGTTCGACCGCCAGGTGACCGTGGACGCCGAGGGTGCCGGGCTGTTCCTTGACTTCGAGGCTGATCGGCATATCGATCGCTACTGCCGCGATGACTGCGAGGACTGGACGTTGGGCTACAAGATTTACCTGAGGTACGGCACAATCCAGCTGGCCAAAGGCAATACTGCTTCCTCGGATGCCATTTTGCGGCGCACCCAATGGCGCCAGGCGCACCAGCTGCATGGACAGCGCTCAGTGCAGGAGCTCGAAGCCCGGCAGGACATGGTCCGCGGTGGACAAGGCAGTATCCTGCTCGACTGATCGGTTGATCTGGCACGGGCGCGTCGCTTTTTGCAGGCTGCTTGTATCCGCCGTGGGCGTTGACCGCTCACAGCACCGGCCCGATACTCTCTCCCGAAGGTGAATTCATGAGCGCAGTCAAGGAATATGAGATCGAACTCCCCGGCCTGGCTGAAGCCGCTGCGGTATGCCCGCCCGAGCCAGGCCATAAAGCCTTGGTGAAGGCCCTGCGTCGCTTACCTGGTTTGCAAGAGATCAAGCTGGGCACCACGCGCGGCGAAGACGGCGGCAGCTATTTGGCTAGGCGCGGGGTCTATGGCCCTGATGGTGTTCGCCTTCACGATGATCACGAGGCTTGGTTGCGCCTGCAGGTCGAGTCGGACGGGGGTAACGTGCGCAGTACCTACGAACGCCTCAAAGGGAATGGCTACAGACTGAGCAAGGTCCACATTGCTATGCTGTACTTGGTAGTTGACCGTGGCGGCGATGAGTCGAACTTCGTTCAGGTTGAGATCTGGCGCGAGCATGAACGGATGGACTGTGAATTGCTGAAGTCATGGGGAGCGCCGCGCGACGTGGACGAACTGGTGCGCGAAGCCGAGGGCTACAGCTTGCCCGATGAGGCATGCGTGCCTGTCGCGCCGGCGCGCTATGAGTTCAAGCGTGCCGCGGACGTGGGCCGCTTTGTGAAGTTGCTGGAATCCAAGGAGGCGAAGCAGCGCGAGATGCTCAGCGCTCGGCGGTACCGGCTGCTGAATGAAGATCGGAACGCGGAGGTGCGAACGCATGCGCAGATCGACCCCGGTTTCGACCGCTTCCCGCACAAGGCGCGTCGCCTGTTCAACGACTGGGCCACCAGCAGCGCCGGGCGCAGCGGAGCACGCTTGTGCGATCACTGGGTCATGCAGCTGGGTGACTGGACCAACCCGAAAACGGGCGAGCGCGGGATGAACTTGATCCCCGTCTGGACCTTCGGGAAGAAGCTCGCTGAGGTGAAGGCTGGCAGCGGCGACGTCTACACCTTTTTTGGCAAGCTGCAGACGCTGGATCGCCGCGTGGGCGTGCCGTTCGCGTGGTATTTCTTTATGCTGCATGGGAACCGCGTGCACGACTGGTCGGGTGAGCGCGTGCTGAAGGCGGCCGAGGACGGGTTGATCGTGGTGCCAGAGCACGACTACAGGGTCTTGAAGGCGTGGAGCCAGCGACCCTATGGGTTCTGATAGGGATGCGACTGACGAGCGCCACGCCAGCCTTTCTCAGTACTAATGACTTTCGGAGTTCGCCGCTCATGACGAGCCCAACTCGGGAAACAACTGATGTGGGTAGAGCAGCGCCTCCCGTTCATCGAACAGGTCATCGTGATGCACAAATGCGACTCGCACTAGCTGATGTCCACGGCGGTCGCTTTCGTATCTCACGACCTTGCAGATGCGGCCTGCGTTATCGTCTTCGCCGGGTATGCCGCCCACGCGCCACTTGTTGGGGAAGGTTGCTGGAATCTTTGATTGCGGTGTTGCGTTCATGTCTTCATCCTGCCACGTGATCAGCCTGCCACAATCGTCGCTCTTCCCGCTTTCCTGCGGCCCCCGCCGCACCTAAAACCACACGGTTGCTTAAAGACAGTATTTTCCGCCTGGGGGCTGTGTTAGGCCTTACCAGACGCAGCGTCTTGCGATTCGCCGCAGTCTCCTATCCCGATTGCGCGGGGTTGGAGTAAAGGTTCCCTTACGGGGGACATTCCGGATCGGTTGCCTGGGTCGGCTATTGTGGGGTTCGATCAAGACCCTTTCTCTCTGCACATCCAATCCCTCTGCAGGCCATGACATGCTGGCTGCTCGGTGACTGCCACCACTCCCGTGATGGTCTGTGCTTCGTGGGGGAATCGCTGCTATGGCGCCCTCTCCCGGTATCTGGTTTTGCTGTCTCTTCACGCTGCCCTATCAGCAACGTTCTCTTGTTCCTGCCCCCTGTCAGGGCGGTGTCGGTCTAGCCTGTAGCTGTGGATTCATCGTCGCGTCAGCAGGTTTCCACCATTGCAGTGGGTTCCCGTGAAGCAGTTGTCGTTCAATTTGCCCGCAGCCGTTGCAGCAGCAGGTTGTAGTTCTCGTTGCCGCCCCATTCATCAGGGCAGTTCCTTCAATCATCATCAACGTAGTCACTCGTACTACTTCCGTTCCCAATTCGCCTTCCGAATCGGTTTCAACACTTCGCTAAGTATCGCTTATGTGGCTGAAATATTGAGTTAAGTTGTTGTCGCAAATACAAAAAAACACATCTCAGTGAGTAAAAGGTGATGAATCCGATTCGGGTGCACCAAGCCTTCAACGCCGATAGGGCAACAAAAAAACGCGAACACCGATCGCAGAGCCGCATTTCAAGCCCGAATTCGAGCAAGAAACACGGACAGCGAGACGCCCGCGTTTTGGCAGCCTTGGCTGCTTCATAAGTCTTTTCCGCATGCAGCGGCGTAGAAAAACCTGTGCCTCAATTTTCAGAGGCGTGGTGAAACTCTAGACCTTGCCGCCAGCGAAGTCCAGCACGAAAGAAACGATTTTCAGTGGCTGATTCACCGCAAATTTCTGGCTGGCCACGCTGACAATTTCTCATGTCAGTAATGAGTGCCCCAAAAGTGCACCAAAGGTGTCCTCAAAGTGCACCTAAATGCCACCTTTTGTGCCCCGTTCCCAAGCTGATCACATGGAAACAATGATTCAACGCGAAGACTCACCGATGGCCGTTAAATCACCGGGCAGCTTCAAAGTGCGCATGTCGTTTTCGCGCCGCGACCTTGGCCTGGCTCCGCTGTATCAACAGATGGCGCCAATGACCAGCGAAGCGGAACGGCGTGCCTTTCTGCGCCACGTGTTGTACCAGGCACTTTCAAAACCTACCGCGGACCAACCACGGGTAGCCAGCCCCGCCATACAGGCCCCTGTCCTGCCAGCGGCCCTTGTGGTGCCGGCCGCGCCGCAACTCAAGGAAATCGCTGCTGGCGTTGTATCCATCAAGGGTGGTGCTACGACTCGCGCGGACAAGGCCGAAATTTTCAAGAAGCTCGGCATGCTGGATTGAACCGGCCAGGCCTCTACCTCAACCCTGCAATCACCATCACCAAAGAACATCATGAGCAAATCCATCCTGGCCATTGACGTCGGATTCGGCAACACCAAAACGGTCTGGGCCAGCCCCGGCCGAACGGGCTACGACCCCGACAAGGAGATCTGTTTCAGTTCTGTCACGCCGGCGTGTCATCTACCGCATCTGGAGAAGGCCGGGGGTGGCGTCGGCGGCGCACTGGATCGGGTGGTCGTCGAGGTGGACGGACGCCATTATTTTGTCGGTCCCGAATCGTCCCTGACGGATGGGGTGCGCGTGCTGGACCCCAATTTCATCGAACGCCCCGAGTACCGCGCCCTGCTCGCCGGCGCCCTGCACTACTACATGAAGGCCACGGGCAATATCACCCAATCCATCGACATGATGGTTCTGGGCCTGCCCGTGTCCGGCTATTTCTCCCGGCGTGCGGCGTTGAAGACGGTCGGCAGCCGCGTCCACCACGTTCCGGTACCGGCCCATCTGCGGCAAAGCGCCGGCGGGCGTGACGTGATCGACATGGTGGCGAAGAAGACCATCGTTTTGCCGCAACCGTTCGGCGGCTTGCGGTGCGCCCTGGGTGACGGCGCCGACGCCGGCCATGACCTGTTCGATGCGAACGACGACGTCTTCCTGGTCATTGATCCAGGCTTCAACACGTTCGATTGGCTTTTGACGCGAGGGATGGACCCTGACCTTGAATCATCGGGCTCCTTTGCCGGTGGCGTGTCGCAGATCGTGCGTGCCGTCGCGCACGCCGCAGGGATGGCTCTCGGCGTCGGTGACTTGAACTTCGTGACGACCGAACGAGCCATGAAAACGGGTGTGCTCATGCACGAGGGGCGGCGCTATGACTTTGCGCCGTTTCGATCTGTTGGACTGGCGGCGGCTCAGAAGGTCGTGGACGAGTTCCTGCTCGCGTTTAATCTGCAGGGCACCGGCGTGCGCAAGATCATCTTGACGGGTGGCGGCGCCATCAGCTATCTTGAAGCGCTCCGAGACAGGTTACCGGGATTCGACATCAAAGTCGACGCGGCCAGCGTCATGGGCAACGCCCGAGGTTTCTGGCTGCTCGGACAAGACGCGACGAGCGAGGTTGCCACGACTTGATTCTGCGGTTGCGCCGCGAATATTCCGTGCTAGCCTTCAGATAGAGCGGTCATAGGGACCGTTCACAACCTCAACCATGAGGAAAGCGAAGAAAAAGAGGACAGCCATGAGCTTCAAGAATTTCAAACAAAGCGCGGCCAAGTCGCTGATGCAGGAGGTCGATAAGGTGGCCCCCGAGCTGGGCAAAACCGGAGTCTTCTGGGTCGGCATCGCGTCGGCCTGTGCGGGCTGGCTACTCATGCACGTGTTCACGGGGAAACTGACCAGCGGCTACTGGGCCTACGGCCTGGCCTTGCTGATCGCGGGCTGCGCAGCCGGCTTGTTTCTGTACCCGTCCAAGGGTGAAAAGTAAGCGGCTCACCGTTGAGATGGTCAAGCTGCTGCTCCAACTCTTTGGCCTATTGCTTGGCAGCGGCACCGCGCTCAAGCTGCTGACCAGGCTGCACGTCCGGCAAGGCATGGATGAGCAGGCCGCCAGCGATCTCGTTTCCGGCCAGCGCGCCCTTGCCAAGCGTCGCGCCATCACCTTCAACTGCGTGCTCGTCGCCATTGGCGTCATTGTGAATGGCGCTTCCGTGAAGCCGCTCGCGCACCAGACGGCTGTCGTTCTGATCTACACCGGGCTTATCGTGCTCAGCGTCCAGTTCTCCGGCAAGTGGTTCCTGCGCCCCGGGGACTTGAAAGACTACCTGCTGCGGCACCGGTAGAGGCTCAGCGGATTCCAGTCACCGGGCTGTGGCAAGGCTCTCGCCCATGAGCGCTGGTCTGTGGTCGCTTCGGTCAAGAAAGACCTCATGGCGATGCCCGAGGACGTGCAAGACACGTTTGGCTACGCCCTCCACTTGGCGCAAACCGGCAAGAGGCACGAACAGGCGAAACAGCTCAAGGGCTTGGGCTCGGCCGGTGTGCTGGAAGTAGTTGAGGACGACGCGAGAAGCGCCTACCGTGCCGTGTACACCGTCCGATTCAAAACGCGGTATACGTTCTTCACTGCTTCCAGAAGAAGATCACGCGGGGCATCACTACGCAGCCCGACTTGGACTTGATCCTCGAACGATTGAAAGCTGCGGAAATGCACGCGAAAAGAGAACAAAAATGATCGGGTTCGAAGAATGCACCGGCAACATCTACGCGGAACTCGGCCGCAAGGACGCCGCTGAAATGCTGGTCAAAGCCAAACTCGCCACCAAGATCGGCGAGACCATCAGGGCCCGGAAGTGGAAGCAACAGCAAGCGTCCGACGTGCTGGGCCTGACGCAACCCAGGCTGTCGAAGATGCTGCGCGGCCAGTTTCGAGGCATCAGCGAAGCCAAGATGCTCGATTGCCTGGCTCGGCTTGGCCGGGACGTGCGAATCGTCGTCGGGCCAGCTCGGCGCAGCGCCCACGCCGGCCACGTCGCCGTGGTCTTTGCTGTGTGACCCAAGTTTCGTTGCAGATCAGCGCCCGCACATGCGGCTTAATTTCCCATCGGAGCCGGCACTGATTACATATCCAATCCGGCCAAATTTGGCCGGATTGCTCTGGACCGGAAGCGGCAACTTCTCACATTGCCAAAACAACGGTCTTCCTGACGTTGTGCCGGCCGCGACCGATGGCATCTCAAGGCTGTAGGGCCCTAAGCTGAAACCGCAGCGCCCAGTCGTACAGGAACGTTTCGTTGAAACGCCACGGCTTGGGCAGGTTCGTGACGTCCGGGAAAGGCGCGGCTCGCATGACGGCATCGATGGCGTACTGGGCGGTCTGCGGCTCGTTCTGCGGCTCTCTCACCACCTTGATGTGACGCACCGAGCCGTCGCCGTTGAGGTCGATCTCCAGGACGGGGATCGAGGCCAGGATGACCGGAGGCTCGCCGTAGTAGGTGTCATTCTGGTTGGCGTCCATGATCTGTTGCGCCGCCTGGGTCTCGTAGGCTTCCCACGAGTCAGCTTGCGCCCATGCCGGGCAGGAAGCAAGTGACGTGGCGGCAAGCAGGGCCGAGATGATTGCATGGGTGATGGCTTTGCGCATCCGACAGTTATCGGGTACTAGGCGTTCCCGACAGGATCGAATGCAGTGGCGAATCTGCGCCGTTTCGGAAAGAGAGTTGACTGGGATGACGTTTCACCGATGCATGAAAGCGTGCAGTTGCTGTCGCGCCTCCGCCACGACACACGCGTTTTGGTCGAATTCGTTGTCAATTCAATTGCATGTCAAGCTTGCCTCTGGCAAAACACATGAGATTATTGATTGACAGGACTTTTCCTGTGGATCTTGCAAAGAGGCAGACGCAACATGAATAAAAGCAAGCTGATCCTGGCGGTTGTTGCCGCCAGCACCTTGATTCTTTCGGGATGCGGCGGCGGCGGTGGATCGACCGCCCCTGCTGCACCGACGACGCCACCGACTTCGACGGCCACCTCGACCATCAACTCGGTTGTGAGCACGCCCAGCTATCCGACCGCCTCGAACCAGGCGGTGGTCTACTCCATGCTCAATGCGGACCGCGTCAGTTGCGGCTTCGGCTCAGTATCGCAGAGCACGCAACTCGATCAAGCGGCGCTGGCGCATTCGCGGTGGATGCTGCTCAACAACATGACCGGGCATTACGAATCCACGACTTACCCCAACGGCTTTACCGGGGTGAACCCGCAGGATCGCGGCGTGGCGGCCGGATACGTGTATTCAACCAATGCCGGACTCGAATCCGGCGAAGGCCAGGCAGATGTTTCTGGCCAAGTGGCTTATTCACCGATTTCGATGTTGACAGAGTTGCTCGCGTCTCCCTATCACGAGGTTGACCTGATGCGCGGCTGGATCAATATTGGTATCGGCTATATGGACAGTAATGCGGCGGGCACGACCGCCACCTATGGCGCGCGCACCGTCATGAACGTCGACGAGGGTGTCCCGTCGGGTGCCACCTACCAGGTGCCTGGCCCGGATGACGTGCTGACCTATCCCTGCCAGGGCACGACGGGAACCGCCACGGAACTGGCCAATCAAGAGAGCCCTAGCCCGGTTCCGGGACGCAACTTTGTGACGTCCCCTATTGGTCAGCCGATCGTCGTGGAACTTGCATTCGGGAATACGCTCACGCTCACGTCGGCCACCATGGTTGACATGGCCAACGGCTCGACCGTAGCGCTGCTGGCGCCGGTCGACTCGGCGAATGACCCCAATCCGGGGTATATCGAGAGCAACGAAGGCTACATCATGCCTAACGCGCCACTGGCGGCCAACACGTCCTATCAGGTGACGTTGAACGGTACCAACAACGGCACGGCGTTCAGCCGCACCTTCTCCTTCACGACGGGCTCGTGACCCTCTCGGTTGGCGCCTGGTGCATCACTAGTACCACGGCACCAGCCGACCCCATTCAAGCTTCACCAGCTGCGCAGCAGCGGGCACACATTCATAGGTGGAGATATGTTCAAACTTGACAACAAAGATGTGCCGCGGCTCGGCGGCTACATATTCAACTGGCCTGCTCTCTGGGTGACCTACACGGCCTTGTACGCGGTCTGGAGGCTGGCCCCTGCGGGCTTCGACTCCAGCCTCCAATCGCACCGGTTCGGCCACACGCCAGCGTTCCGGCTTCTCCGGCGATCTTTCTTCTTCGCACTGCTGTTCCTGCTCACGATCAGCGTGTATACCGTGCTGACCATGTACGTCATTAAACCTGCGGCGGCGGCGCTTGAGGTGCGATTCGGCGAATTTGCGCTCGCCTGCACGTTGGGCGCGGTTATCCACTTTGGCGCGTTCGTTCGCATTGGACTTCACCGTTGGAAGACCAGCCCGCACACCGTCTGGGCGAGCGCCTTGGCATACGGCGTCTGGTTACTGTGCCTTGGGGCTTTGCTTGACGGACTTCGCGGGCTGATGCCATTTGCCAGGGTCGAGGCGTTCGCCTTGACCAGCGCCGGCGCCATGATCATTTGGATGCTGCTTCGCCCGGTCTGGCTCATGGTGCTTGAATCCGGTATCTACCAGGGTATTCAGGAGAGGCGCACGGGGGAATTGAACGCCGCCGCGGGCGCGCTCGCGGCCGACAAGGCTCAGGGCAAGGAAGGCGAAGCAAGGGTTCACGAGGCATTGCACAAGGCGCTGCCGCACAGTTTCAGGGATCAATGGTCGCTGCTGCCTCAAGGCGGGTTGCTGCCGATCGAGGGGGGTATTCCCTACACCGACATCGACCATATCGCCGTCACGCCGCAAGGCATCATCGCGATCGAGACGAAGGATTGGGCCTGGGACAAGATCTCGCCGGTTCCCGGGGATGAAGCGATCGTGGAGCGCCGGCGTAGCGATCAGGTTGAGCGGTTCAAAAACCCGTACCTGCAGGCCCAGATGAAACCGAAGCACTTGCGCAATTCGCTGGGGCTGGCGCCGGACGTGCCGATTCATTTTGCCGTGGTATTCGCCAACCACCGCAATCATCTCGCCGACGGTTTCCCGCCGAACATGCTGACCCTCCGGGCGCTGCCCGCGTGGCTGAGCAGCATAGCCCGGTCCGGCGCACCGCGGATCGACGTGGTAGACATGGCGCAGCGCCTCCGCCAGAGGCTGGACTACAGCGACCAGGCCTACGAGCAGTTCCGGCTGGCGATCGACTCGGGCTCAACATACAGCGGGATGATGGAGCGAGAGTGCGAAGCGCGCAGCAACCTGGGCGCATCGACTCCCATTGGGAAGCAGCGCCACGCAATCGGAACTCGCCCGGGCCTGGTGCCCCGGTTCATGCTCTATACGAGCTTTGGCATGTTGGCCGCGGCCTATGTGTTGAATGGCACTGGCTTCGTTGGAAGCGGGCTGGCGCAAGTGTTGAAGGCGCCCACGGCGGCGGCGTTTGGCGCAGAGAGATTCATTTGGCCTAACGCAATGCCCTTGGCCATAAAGCGGCGGGTTGATCGGGGGCCCGGCAACAACCGCAATAGTACCGAGCGCCTTTTCGATCGTCATCGGTAACACAACCGCCGCGCACTGCCGAGACTACAAAACAAAAGCGGCCCGCAGGCCGCTGTTGAAGACGGAAGTTCGGAAAGTCTGGTGCGCTTCCGAGCTTATAGACTCAGTATCCAGCGTAGTTGTTATAGATGGTTTCGTAAGAAATCGCCCCCACCCAACCGCTGCCTGCCGGGCACTGAAAGTCATATGCATACCATGCTGGATTGTTGTTACCCTCACCGTATATGCACGCACCCAATGGAACCTGCATCAAGGGTGGACCGCCCGAATCGTTAAGGTAAAAATTATGGTCGTACCACGCCACCGTGTTGGTCCACTCGTAGTAATAACCTTCCCAAACAATCATCCAAACAGCTTGACCTGGCTGCGTGGCGAAGCCACCTTTGGCGGTGCTTGGAACAGGAATTGCCCCGGTCGTAATACCAGTCACTGTCGACTGAATATTGTTGACCTGGTTCTGCACTGATGCGATATCAATCCCAACAACTGCACGTGAATTCCCGGAGGTAGCGCCGGCTGGGTATGGCATGGACAACATGTATTGCGCCATGGCCGGTGCAGAACTCAACGCGGCGGCAGCGATTAGCGAACCAATTGCGGCGCGGGCGAGAATGGCTATCTTCATGGTGAAACTCCTGCTGACGAAAGGCCGTCTTGTCACCCGTAAATTTACCTGCGTCTGCACAAGAATGTCTGGTGATTGATCACGTTTTTGAGGGCTCATCCCTGCAGTCGTCCTTTGTTCCGTGCACGCGGGGCCGTTGGCGTGTTGAATCGACCGGGGAGCCATCCTCACGGATAGTAGCAATAGACTTCAAGAATGGCATCTGTTTCTGTACCGCCTGACAGCGGCTGGCCATGACCATTTAGCAGCTGAATAGTCCAAGAGGTGCCGTTGTCGATTGCGAATCGTGAGAAACCTCCATCTGACGTTGATTCGTCCTTCGGGAGCAACTCTGGCACTGAGATAGGCGATTCGCCTGGTTGAGCCGGACACGACGGCTTGGCTATCGTAGAGTTGTTGTACACCTCGTAGGCACCGACAAACATGAGGTTCGAAGTTAAATCCTGCAATGGGAACCAGCGCAGCGTGTTGAACATATCCAATGGATTCGCACGACAGATCATTGCTGAAGTTTCCGAGCCCGGCGTCACCACCGCGTACCCGATAGCGCCCTCCACGCTACAAGCAGCCCAGGCTGTCGCCGGTGGGATGAACGCGCTCATTGAGGTCCAGGTATTGTTGAAGCAATACAGTTCGGCGCCGTTTGCGTCCACTGCGACTGCCCCGTTCGTGGGACAAGCACCACCGGCCGTCGCAACCGTGCTCAATGCGGTCCACCGTGTGCCTGAACAGACAACCAGCACGCCACCACTGGCCGCAGAGGACGATAGCGCCACGGCACCTTTCTCGGAGCAGGCCGTCCCGGGTGTGTAGGCTCCCGTCGGCACAAGCCGGTTGCCTGCGACCTTGCCAGATGTCTGAACAACCGCCTCGCCGCCGTCGTTCTCGCTCATGAGCGCATAGTTGCCGTTGTTTCCCGTAAACGCGCTCGGAACGTCGGCTGTCAGGATGTTTCCGGACGACACTACATCTTGTGACCGCACACCGCCGGCATAGCCAGGGGGCACGTCGGACGGATTCATGCAACTGAAGCCGCCCTGGCCATTCGGCATCAGCGTGATGCAGCTGTTAACCGACACCGGCCCGGCAACACTCAACGAGTTATTGACGGTGGTCGGACCACCCACGGTCACCTTGCCCGCGACCGTAAGGTTGCCCTGCAGGTCAGGATCTCGCGTGTCTTGGATCTGCACGAAGCGTTGATATAGACCTTCGTCTAGATAAGTGCCGATGGCAATCGTGCCTGGCACAGCGCCATTCGGGTTTGGCACATTGAATATCGGCGAAATGAGTTTGGACGGATTCGTGTATTGGGAGGCGGCACCCGACCCGCCGGCGGCCTCCAAGTACTGAGCCACAAGATCCCATCGGATATGCGGCGTCCCAAAATTCAAGGATTGAGTGGCATACGAGACGCCGAATAACTGGCAGTTCGCGCCAGGACAATTTTGCGGAACGATCTCAATGGCGACAGGAATGTTCTGCCTCGTGATCGTGGTCGGGAAAGTCGGATTGGAGATGTACTTGGCCGCAATCATCTCCGGAATCGTCGGCTTCATCGGGTTGGCGAACCCGGCCACTGGAGCGCCACTTGCCAGCGCATTGTGGTTCGCCAGCGCATACTGGTCGACTGCGTTGTTCAGCACCTGCATGTAGACGCCCACTGCGTTCATGCCGGCATCCTCAACTGCATGTACCTGCTGCGGCGCGTCCCACATCACCAGCATAGTGGACAGCGCGATCACAACGGCCAATTCAAGCAGCAGGAATCCTCGTCCGCGGCGGATCGAGCCGAAGTGGCTATGGCAACGGCGCAACGACATGTTCATTGGAGCTTCCGGATGCATGGAAAAGGCCGTGGGGTGGAGTGGCCCCGCGGCGCGGTCAGAGAAAACACCCCCGCATGCGCGGTGATTCGATGAGCTACGTCACAAGCCTGTGAACGCAAAGGTGTTTGTGTCCAGCAAGGTACATGCGGAGTTTGCCGCGCCGGCATCGAAACGGCCGTTGTTGGTCGTGGGCGACAACACTGTCGTACCGTTGATCGTAATGATCGAGGCCGACTTTGCCATCGTTGCTGCGAGGTCAGGACAGGCAAAACTGCTCACTCCATCCAGCTCGATCTGCCACGAGTCGCCTGCCGTGTTCACCGTTCCAGGAGCGCCGATCACTGCGCCTGACGTAAATGCCACGAGGTCGTGCGTGCAAGTGGCGCCAGTCCCGTTGCCTACGGTCTGGATGACGGAATCGCCGTTCATGATGTTGCAGACCTGCGCCGTCGTAAGGTTTGCATACGGCGTTGTGCCCTGCCCGTCGGAATTCATTTCCAGACGCGCTCCGGCCCGTTGGATTTCGGACGCAGCCTCGGAGACCCGCCCGGAAATAACGTAGTCCTTGAATCCGGCAAGCGCCAGAACCGAGAGAATGGTCACAATGGCAAGGTAGACCGACAATTCCGCAAGGGAGAAGCCGAGTTGGCTGCGGCGGCCTGGCTTATTGAAGATGGTTTTTTTCACGGGTCAGGTTCCTTTGTGCAATATGAGTGGATGAATAGTGCTGTGACGATGCAATCTTCAGACGATCGGACGCCTGCATCAGACCGAATGGCGTGGTTTTCCATCCGTCTCTCGAAACCTACGAGCGCCGGCGTGAAATATTTCACCCTTGGCACGTCTTCAGGAGAATTCGGCGATGTAGGTGTCTCGATAGCCTTCGCACCGGCACATGCCAGCCCGTACGCCTGTGGCGTGAGCGACGCCTCAAAGATATTCAGGCGCGACTGAACGCCGCGCCTGTGCTCAAGTGGACTCTTCGACCTTCGGGCCTTTGCGTGCTCCGCGATCAGGATGTTTCGTAGTAGATCTTGAGCGCCTGGGTCAGAGCGGATCCAGCCGATGCGGTCATCGCGGCCCCCCCGAGAATGCCCGAGAGGGCAATGATCAACATGATGGCCCGCAAGACTCCGGCGCGGGCGGCGACCTTTTTCAAAGTCGGCCCCTCGACGCGTAACCCGGTCTTGTAGAGGCCTGCAGCAATGCCTGCCCCGTCTTGCACGTCAAGGAAATACCAGAACGTTTCTTGATCGATCAGGCCGGTATTCAGGGCGTTGGCAATGGCCGTGCTGTTTTCACCAGCTTGCGAGCTGTTCACGTTGGCCAGGTTCGACAACATCTGGTCAATGTGCCAGGCCAGCCATGGCGAGGATCCTTCGCGCAGCTGAGCCAATGCATCCGGCAGCTGCGTACTCGAATTGTTGCGGCGCTTCACGATGGTACTCAGGACCGCGAGGAACATGGCCCCCTGAAAGTCCCGGTACAAGCGCCAGATGCCGAAGTTGTCCAACTTCATTCGGAAGTCGCCAACGAGATTCGTCAGCGACCACTTGCACCACCACAGGAAGCCAACGAGTAGGACAACGATCACGAGAACGTTGTCTTTGATTGCATCGGAAAAGCTATACAGCATCGCGGCTCGATGGGGAATCTGACTGACAGGCAGCGCGGAGAACGTGTCTCGCAGCAGCGGCACGGTAAACATTGGCATCGCGAGCATCGAGCCCGCCAGCACGCACAATGCACCGGCTCCCACCGCGATGGTCGTGATAAAGGTGCTCTTTGCCGTCTGGATCATTCCGGTCAGGCGGGCCATGTCGCGCAGCGTCGATGGCAACGCGCCTGACCCAGCCATCTCGCCAACCCGGATCAAGGCCACATCCTCCGCAGGAAGAGTGCCCTCGAATGTGGCCGCCAGGCTTCCACCCACCTCCACGTAGCGCTCTGCCCAATAGGCTGCGAGAATTCCCGCGGGAGATTTGATCGGGTTGCCATCACGGCCAACCGAATAACGCAAGGCATCGCGCTCGAACAGATCCTTGAGCGTGAGGCCTGATGTGTTCTCAAGCCGGTCTGCCAGCGTTTCATAGTAATCGGCCCGTTTTTTCCGAAACTTCCCGGCTGCGTTCTTGATCGGGTCACTCAGTGAACGGAAAAATCCGCCGATTTCCTCAAATAACCCCTTCAGAAACCCGGTGCTCTTGGCTTGTGTTTCGAAGTAGGTCTCATTCGTTGACATGCTTTGTTCGGTCGCGTTGGACCGCCTTTGAGGTTAGTTAGATGGCGTGCAGACGGCCAGTTGCTTTGACCAGCCGCTCCCGGCTCTTGCGTAGCATTTCCTCGCGCTCGAAGCTGTGGAACCGCGGTTCGACGCGACGCGGGTCCAGCACGCCTTGCGTGATCCAGTACACCGCGCACTCCATGGACGTTTTCCCGACCATATCGGGCGAGGAGTAATCGCTGACACGTTGCTCCGAAAAGTACCGCTTGAGACCTACCACGTCGGCCGATTTGATCAGAGTCAGGGCGAATTCATCCGGCTCGAACACTTCGGCGACCATCTTTCGACCAGCCAAGCCGTAGAGTTCCTGCAGTTCGCTTTTTTTGCACTCGACGCACCCTTCCGGGTTTTGAATTTTGATGGCATCCACGTCGATTTCGTAGAGTCGCTCAAGGCGCTTGGCGTAGCCGAGGTAGTCGCTGGCATTGGGGGAACCATCACGCAGAAGCGTTGAGAAGTCCATGCGGCAATGCGTACAGTTGGACGGAAGCAGCGCCTGCCCGACCACGACCTTGACCATGCGTGGCGTCGCCAGAAAATCACGCGACACGTTGACCGTATCCTGTGTCAGCTTGTCATAGGCCCCCAAAGCGTCGGGCGCGTGCGTAGTTGTATAGACGTTCACTCCCATGGCGCACAGATCTGAGAACGCGCGGCCGTCGGATGTGTCGCGAATTTCGCCCAGCAGGATGTCATGCATCGCGCTGCGCTTCATGATCTTCAGCTCTTCTATGTAATCGCCAGTCACCGTCTTCTGGATCACACCCGGAATCAGTAGTTCGACCGGGCTCTCCAGCGACATCTTCTTGTGCGTATCCGGAAGCCCTCCCATCATTGCGGCGATCGTGTGGGTCTTGCCCGAGTTCACCACCCCCACCAGGATCACCGCCCCGCCCTCGGCGTTCGTCGCCCGGTTCAGGGCTGCGATGTGCGACGGCAGATAACCAAGATCTTCTAGCTTCAGCCGTTCGACTTGCGACATTTTGACGATCCGGGTCGTGACGGTTGGTCCGGGATATTGCGATGCCATGCTGGCCCAGCGCAGAAGAATGTCCTGGCCGTCGATATTCAGGTTGACCCGTGCATCCTGTTCCACCGTCGGATCGTAGGTAGGCAGCTTGACCCCTTCGGCGATCATGTATGCCGTGTTAAGCATCGAATTTAGTGTCCCGGTCGGGATCCGAAACCGTTCAGGAGATATGTTCAGTCCGTTGATCACGAAACTGATCTGACTCATGGCACGGCCGTCATGCATGGTGAAGGTGATATCCGATGCCTTCTGATCGAGACCCCACTTCACGACCTCCTTGAGCCCGCCGAATGCGCCGTTGTCATTCGGATTTGCACGAATGGTCCGACGCTTGCCGATTTTTTCCTTGGTCACTTGCCCGCGGACCACCGACAGCAGCAGCATTTCGGACGCAATGATGATTGGCGAGTCCTTCCAAAGCGCCCAGCGGCCAGTTTGCTTTGCCAGCGCATCTCTGATCGCAATAGCTTCGTCCGTGACGGACGCCGCCTCGGTGCATAGCACGGCGGCCTGGGCGGCGCTCGTGCCCACGGCTCCGCCGAGCAAAATCGGGCAAATCTGGTAGACCAGGTGCGGTCCAACAATTACTTCTTTGTCCAGCTTCTGCTCGAACCCCAAACGCAGCTCGATCAGGTCATCTACCGACTCCAAACGAATTGGCGCGGCCTGCTTGGCGGGTGAAAGCTGACCACCATGCAATTCTGGTGTCCCATTGCCGAAAGTGGCTGGTTCGCTTGTATGTCGCCGCGCCGGCTCCATCGGAGCGTCGCGCACCTTGGGGGACAACGATGGTGCGACTCGGGCGACACGTGTTGGGGCCGCCCGATTGGCGGCCTTCGGTGGAGCGTCATTGGTTTTTCCGATACCAAACATTTCGATTCGGCCTTTACTCTGGCTGCTTGGCTTTAGGCGCCATGGCCGCAGCCGCGGCCGATGGAGGAGTAGGCGCACCCAATTGAGGCGGCGAAGCTGGGACGCCGGCAGGGTGTGCCATCTCGGGCGGGAATGTCGGCGCTTTAATGGGAGCGGGGCGCAAGTCGTTCAGCGGAATTGGAGCGGGCAGGGATCCACCTAGGCCTCTCATGCCAATCCCCATGCCCGTGCCCATGCTCTCCGACATGAAGGGTATCGGTGGGACGTAGCAGACGTTGTGCGTCGCGCGAGTCGAGGTGCGTACCTCGTGTTTGTGTCCCCTCACATACCTGTAGGTCCGAACATCGCCCACTACGGCGCAGGTTCCGTCCACATCGACCAGTTTGTAGCCGTTGCTTTCGCCGCCTGGCTCATTGAGTTCGATTTGCTTTCCGTCGACCTTGAAAACCACTTTTCTCTGGCCGTTGATACCGAGGATCGAAACAAGCTCGAAGACGCGGTGATGCACTTGTTTGACCGGCTCGGCTGCGACGACGCCTGGAGGCGGGAGGCCGGCAGCCTCGCGTGCAGCCTTTTCCGCTTTTTCAGCGGCAGCCTTTTCATTCGCGGCGGCCTGGCTCGCATCGCTCGCCATCAATTGGTCGACAGTCTGTGAGTACTGAGCATCGGCGAACGCGACGCCGGAAATCAAGATGAGAACAGCGAATAGCAGGGAATTACGGTTTTGCATAGATCTCACCTTGGAGAGTAGCCTTGAGTTCAGACTTGTTGCGATCTGGTTTGACGTTGCTGTCGATCGTGACGTCGACCTTCTCCCACGATACGTCCGGCATGTCGACCATCTTCCCCACCATCGTCCGTAGCGGCCCATCCACCCTCACTTTGGCCACCAATGGGAATTGAAGACCGGCGGGTGCTGGGACGACTTGCCCACTCTTCGATCGAGGCGCCTGAATCGCCACGCGAGCGAATTTCGTGAGCGGCTTCGACGACAGGTTCAACACCCGATCGAATCTCTGGAGGTAGCTAACGGAATGGACAAGATGCCATCCTTCGGGTTGAAGATGCGATGTATCCAGCGGCGATGTGGCAGCCTGAACGAAGAATCTGCCTGTCACGGATGTCATGGGCGACCAATCCAGAATCCAGTCCCTCGGTGCGCTGGACGCAAACAGCGCATTGGTCGAGGCCGTGTCCCCAACTCCGGTTGAGGGCCACTTGTACGACACCGCGCAGTTCCACCGGCTGCGAGCAGTGTCCATCTCACAGCTAGCATTGGACATGCTCCACTTCGCAATGGGGGTAGGCACTTCGCCGAGCGCGATAAGTACCTGCACGCCTGCTTTGCGCCCAGCGACCTTGTGCGTCATCGCCCATTGGTGATAGGCCGCCTCCCACAGCGATCTGGTATCCACCTTTGGTCCGTGTGCTCTCTTGTATTTGGCGATCTCGTAGTGCGCGACCGGGATGACCAGGTACTGGAATAGCGCGGCGCAGCCGAGAATGGCACCGAGATACTTGGCCGGCTTCGGAATGTTCCGCAATAAGCCCAATGAGCCGGCCTTGACCGGCAACAAGAGGGACATGCTTGCCGCGGAATCGGGTTGTCGCTCTCTCGCCAGTTCGACCAGATCACTCCAACCGAATCCGGAGACCTCATCGAACCGGGACGCATTGCCGTTGTAGCGTTCCTGCAGCGCTCGCCACAGCTCGTCCGCACGCTCCGTCGTAACAACGCAATCATGGCCACGCAGAACGACACCATTGGAAACCGCGCCGAGCCAGACGAGCTCGCCGTCTCCAGACCCGGCGCCCTCTACACCTTCCTCGCCATCCGGTTCTTGGCCGGCGCCGCTGATGGATAGCGTAACAAGGGATGTCCCAACGGGCTTTATTGCGGCCAGCAGGCTCGCAGCGGACACGACGCGAGTGACCTTACTCTTCGCAAGTTGCTTCACGTCCACTCGGCTCATCCTCGCCAGGCCAACGGACGATTTCCCATTGGCGTGTACGAGATGCGTGGCCTTGGCGGAGAGAGCCATCGACTGCGCGTTCGCCTTCTGCAGCCCAGCCGTCATTGGCGCCCACGTCAGCCCAAGTGCCAGTGCGGTATCGTCGGGCACGCCGGCAAGGAACTCGTCGGTAGCCGCCGACAGAAGTGTAATTTCCATGCTGCAGCGACTCTTAGATGTTGTCTTCCGAGACGGCGGTGATCAGCAGGATGATTCGGCGCTTGGATTTGTTCGCATCATCCGACCCACCCAGGATTAGCGGAGCACCCTTGTCCATCCGTGCCGTCGTCGAGTTGTGCGAAACCTCGTCCAGACCGCCCACCAGATGGGTCACGCCGACCCGCAGAATCGTGCGGGCGGAGAACGTGCTTTCCTGAATGTTGCGCTGCTGAACGGTCGTTCCGGAGCCACCCACTTCCACGGTGTAGGGCGTCAATGTGCCCGTACGGTCTTCAAAGTTGATCGCCGCCAGAACCTCGCCATCGTCCTCGGCTTCCGGCGTGACGGTCAGGTAGGCGCCATACTTGTCGGACTTTTGCGTGATGGATGGTGCGCTCAAGGTGCCGGTCGTTGACGTGACCGCAGTATTGGACACCTGAGCGACATAGTCGAATAGGTTTGGCAGGCCGACTGTTACGGTGTCACCGTTGATGGTCGAGAGCGGGAAAGTGCGTTCCGTCACGGTCATACCCATCTGGTTTAACGTGTTGATGAGTACGGATGAGCCGGAGAAAGGCCCCTGGCCGCGCACATTGAAACCCACGCCGCCCGCATTGACGTTGCCGACCGAGGTGGGGCTGGTCACCGTATTGGCTGTCCCAAGAAGCTTGTCGTACAAGATCGACCAGTTCACACCGTCACTGCCTTCATCCTTGTTCGTGACGAATAGCTCCTGCACCACGAGACTGACGCGGCGGGTCAGCCGTTTGTTCTCGCTGTCGATGTATTTCTGCATGCGGTTCACCGCATCTACCGTGTCAGTGACTACAACCGATTGCGTGTCGGGATTCACGACAACGCTTCCGGCGGCCGTTCCCATCGACAGCAGTGTCTCTTTGAGGTCGGCCATCGCGTCGTTCGCGGTGGATGAGTACGTGGACTTGCTCGCGTCGGTAAACCCCGCGCTCGTGGAAACGACGTTGGTGATCTTCTGCGCCAAGGCTTTGAGACGAATCACCTTGGTTTCGAGCCGGAAAATCTCGATCGTCCCGTCATCGTTCAACCGATGACTCACACCCCATGCGGCGTCCGCGAGGTCAAGCAATTTTCCCAATTGAATGTCCACCGGCCCGATCGCCATCCCGCCGCCCTGGGCCGCCGAACCGGCCGTGCCGCCGCGGCTCGACACTGTTTGCGGCGTAGCGGCGGCTGCACCACCACCGTCTCGCGTCGCAAACATCGACGCCGGAAGCAAGGCATCCGGTTTCACATGGACAGGTATACCCGTTGCCAGCGTGATGCAACTGGCCAGCGTCTCGAGACTCAGGGAGCTCGCCATGCACTGAGGCGAAACGGCAGAGATTTTCACGTCGGTGCGCAGCGCGGGCGGCAGCGTCACGTCGCGTGCCAGCGGGACACTTTTGGCGGCTAACCAGGGTCCGCTCACATCGTCGGACCCGTCCTGAGTTGTTCCATTGCTCTTCGTCAGCTGTTCCACTTTGTCTTGCTGCATCTTGGCCGCCGCCTCGGCACTATCGGCGGTGGACTTGATGTCTTGCTTGACCTGGTATGTTCCGCACCCAGAGAGCGTTAGAACGGCGGCGGCCAGGGTGGCGATCAGGGTGAGCTGGGAATTGAATTTCATTTGTCTGTTCTCACTTGCCTACTGGTTACAGGTTGGTGCGCTGGCACAGTTCGCTCGCCGGAATCACCCGCACAACGTGATTGCTGTAGAAACATGGGCGCGCTGGCGCGTCGCTCAACAGACTGCTTTTGAGCAAGCGCACCACCGCATCCTTGAAGCTGCCCGTGAATACGTCCGCCCCGCCTACCGGAATGTCCCGGTCCATGGCCCAATCCTCGGGGGCGAAAGACCATCCGGCGATGCTGGACCATTTGCCGATCACCTCGCGGAAGGTCTGGTCACCCGGAGTTACCGCAAACGTGAATACGCCTGCCTTGGCCGGCGCTGCATGCTCAGAAGCGGCTGGTGCAGCGCTCGCGATAATCGACTTCACGGCCGTATTTGGCAGCTGAACGGGAGCCGCCGCAGGTACCATGGTCGTTGCCGCAGTCATGACGGGTGCCGGCCTTTGCGATGGGAGAGCGATGGCTGACGGCGCCGCAACGACCCTCTTGTTTTTGGCCTCCATTTCGGCCGCCACCTGCTTGGCAATGGCGTCGATCTCAGCGGACGGCAAGTGCTCGGCACTGAGTGCATGCGGCGATGCGGCGATCGGTGCTGACACCCGCGCTTGATTTTCGAATCGCTGCATGGGTGCCACGGTACCTTCTGAAGTCGGGATACCCTTGACTTCGGTGGCGGCATTCATTTGCAAGGAGCTGCACATTGCGTTGGCGCGTTCGACGCCAAGAGTGTTTTGCCAAGCCAGTGCGGCCTCGTATCGCCCCGTTGCCGGGTTGACGCTGCAGGTGACCTGGGCGTGAGCAGAAGCCGCGAACATGCACGCGACGGCGATCGGAATTAGCGACGGGGTGCAGTGGGCGGAGCGCCCGCGAATGGTGTTCATTGGGAGCGAGTGGTGGGTTGATCAAACACACCACAATTTGAATGGGCCGAGGGGACGGCGGCGACGCAAATGCGCGTCCAAAATTAGCCCGTTTCACTCGGCATGCGAAGTGCTTCCTCCTAAAGGAAAGGACCCGCAGCTCTACCTCATTGTTTGCAAATGCCCACCCGGGCGCGTGAGCCGGATGTATGAATGAAATAGCAGCGCGGTCCGGGAAGTCGCTGACCCGCAGCAACAATGGGGGCTGGGTTTCAGGATATGACGGCCGCTTTTGCGGCATTCACGGCCGCTTCCCCGCCTAGGGCCGCAATGCCCGACCCAATTTTGACGCCGGCAGAACCCGTGGCGCTCAGCGCTCGCTGCGCGTTTTGTACAGGGTTTGCGATGGGGAATGTCGAACCCTTCGCTTGACTCAAGCCATGGCGACCCGGGAATAGACCATCAGACATCCTCGGAATCTGCGCGAAGATTGATCCGAGCGCCCGACATACCAGCGCCATCGCCAAGGCCTGGCCAATCAGGATCGTTCCACCACCCGCAGGGGGAGTTTGAATAGCAGCCCCAATCGCAGTGGATACGAGCTGAACCACTGCAACAGCCACCGCATATAGCAGCGCTCCGGAGATTAAGAAGTTCCACCAATGGTTGAACCAAGCTCTGGTCCATCCAGACGGAATCGTCGCAATAAAGATCGGACCGAACGCGATGGCCAGGCCGAAGATGACAGGCCCAAGGAGAATTACCGAGACCAACTCCACTATGGCGCCAACAACGAAAAGTAGTGCAACGATCAAGACGACAAAGGACAGTACCGAATCGATGATGTTGCTGAAACCACCACTCCAGAAGCTCATTCCAGATGGGGCCCCGCTGGAGAGCTTCGCCATGGCGGCACCTATCGCTTTGATGATGGATCCAAACAGATTGGTGACTGACGAACCGAGCGATCCGCCGATGGCACCAGTCACCCACGTTCCAAAGTCAGCGACATTGCTGACGATCTGCGAATACATGCTCAGAAGAACCGCTGTCACCATTGCAAAAAGTAAGCTCTCGACGATGACGGCCATTGGTGACTCGTGATCGGCGTGCGCTTTGATCAACCCCCAGAGCATTGATGCCAGGGCGATGGTCCCTGCGATGATTTTGGCCCCTGTCAGCAGGCCCGAACTGATCGTCATTCCGCCAGTGGTGAATGCGGAAATCAGGTTTTTGCCGAGAACACTGTCGATGAGATTGGCGATGAAATTCGCAGAGACCAGATTGCTCATTTGATCGGTTGCGGTCTGCGCGTAGGAGCTGTGCACAGCCAGACACAGCAGACCGCTGAAGACTATCGGCCCACGAAGGCGCGACCCTCTCAACCTCATAGTTATCTTCTCAGTTCAGTGTCGGGTTTGCTTGCAGCGCGGCCAGTGCGGCGGCGTTCTGCTGTGCCAAATTGCTTTCCATGGCTTCCGTGTCCGCTTCATCTTTTGACGCCTTGGCCCTTTGGACGCCCTGGTCCTGTGCCATCGCCGAGATCGTGCCAAGGAATGCTTGATTCTGTTCAACCACGGTCCCAACGGCTGCCGCCGTTACCTGCGCCGCTTCCGTTGGGCCAGCGACGCCGGACATGGCGTTGACGACCTGCTGATGCGCTTCTTCGGACGACTGAATCTCTGATGTGGCATTGGAAGCTGCATTGAGCAGGTTGGTCGCGTCGGCATCGCCGATAGCTTTGCGCTGCGCGAGGGATGTTTCAAATGCATGGAAGCTCGGATAGTTGGATGCGCCATAGAGCGCCTGTATATTGCCGACCGCTGACGCGCCGGCCCCAATGGACTGCTGCAGATTGCGCGCGGACTGATACAGGGAATTCAGCTGGCCCAACTGCACCATCGCGTTGGTAAATTGCTGCCCAGACATCCCTGCCATGTTGGCTTGGAGCATTTGCTGGTACTGCTTGACCGAGTTGATCTCGATCAGTACCGCTTGGGCGGCCGAAGTGGTGCTTTGCACCAGATTCCACGGGTCGATGACAACGTCGAAGGCATACGATGGCGTCGGCGACCACATGCTGTAGCCCACGAACATCGCAAGGATGTACGGACGAATCTTGGAAAATGAGTATTTCATGGCTTTGTGCTCCTATCGACTTCATCAGAATAGAAGCTCGCCACCCGGAATGGCCGACAATTGCGCCACTGAATCAAGCCCCATTCGGAGTGCAGACTTGAGCTTGGCAATCCGGCCAAATTTGGCCGGATTGCATCGAGCCAAGCCGATGCAACGCCCACCCTTATATCAATTTCGATCCATAATCGACCGGACATAGCGCTCCCTCCAGTTCTGATCACCGCTACTCATGGCTTCATCGAGCAATTTCTGAAAAGATGGCTCAGAGCGCAGGTAGGCTAGCGACTCTTTGTCAAACTTGGTCCGCATGATCCTGCACTGATTCGCGGACACCAGAAGGTAGTCCCGCTTCGGCTTGATGTCGCGAAGCATGTTCACCTGGTCATCGGACATGGCAAACATGGCCTTGTACAGCTCCCGGTGGCTTTCCAGCCGGTTGTTGAATCCCAGAAGCAGGTTCGGTACGTTGTCGGTGAGGGTCGCCTTGATCTTTTCGTCCTCAATACCCGACACCGATTCCGGGGACTGAATGGTCATCCAAACGAAGGCAATCTTTTTGCGGAACGTCTTGAGCCAATCGTCCAGGGAGGGCAGAAAGTCCTTGTTGTTCAGGAGGAACGACGCCTCTTCAAGGTAGATGAATGTCGGGCGGCCATCCAGCCGCTTTTCTATCTGCCTGAAAGCGTGGTCCAGGAACGCGCGTGCCAGCCTCTCGACAGACATAATGTCCTTCATCTCGATGCACGTCCACGAGGCCAAATTGAAATCGTCCGTCTCGTTGTCGAACATTCCGTATGGCCCGCCGGACAGCCACTCGGTCAAATTGGTCTTCAGGTGCGTTGGCAGCAGGATGGCAAGCTTGGACAGTGACAGCACCTGGTCAGACTTCGCAAGTGCAGCGCACGCATGGTCGATCTTGTTGCGATCCTCTGCGGTAGGCTGGTAGCCACCCTCGCTCAGCAAACGAATCACGAACTCGCGGGCCCAGAGCATTCCCGATGCCCCTTCGCGGATCGCCAGCATGGGGTTCATCTTCACGTTGCCGGACTTGAGGTCGATGTGCGTTCCTTCGTGCAGTCCCGTGATGATCCGGCACGAATAATTGCGGTCGAAAATAATGATCTGCGCGTTCGGATAGCGCTGAAACTGACTCAGACAGTAGTTGACGAACGTGGTTTTGCCGCCGCCTGTCGGCATGACGACAAGCGCGTGCCCGACCTGACCGACATAGGGGTCGAAGTTGTACCGGGTCCCGTAGATCGTCCGGAAATTGGAAAGCGTCGGCACTTTTTCGCCTTTGTACACTTCGCCACTCAGAAATTCGCAGGTCGGTGACCCCGGGTCGATTGTGAAGATAGGGGAGCAATCCGCAACAACTTCTGTGTTGACGATCTGAAGCCGTTTCTGCGTAGACCATTGACCGGGCACCATGGAGGCAAAGCTGGCTTTCAACCCAAGCCGTTCGCGAATAAACGCGAACTGATTCAGGTCGCGGGTGACCTCCCTGATGCGACGCTCCAATTCCGGCACTGTCTCCTCAATGAGAGTGATGGTCATGGCGTGTTTCACCCACCCCAACCCCTCTGACATCTGGCGAGCTGAGGCTTCTACGCATTGCGCATAGAGCACGTCCTTCCCCGGATCTATGGTCGGCGGCTTGCCGGACATGTATGCAACAACGCGCTGTATCAGGGTGCTCTGGGCGAACTGATAATGTTCGATGGATTCCGTCAGCTCCTTGCGCGCGGCCTGCTGCCCCATGAGCTTGAGAACATGCGTCAATCTGAACTCGCATGGAAGCGTCACGAGTTTCTCGATCAGATATGGCGTGCTCACGGCCGCGTACTGCTTGAGACACAGGTTGGCTGCAAAGACAGATCGGGAAGGCCCGCTGACCGCCACGACTTCTCTGCCGACATTCACGTCACTCAGGGATGCGTATCCATCCAACAGGCAGCCTGGCGGCGGCTCGTACCGTGCATCCAGCGGCTCGGTGAGGTTGGCTTGCTGAATCAACGCCGTTTCAAGATCCCACCCTTCCAGCCGATTGAACTTCATGACTGAGCACAGGGAAGTGAATTTGGAGATGGCGTCATCCGCGGTCTGGATGTTCGCGTCCATCTGCTTGGCGTCGTGCATCAAAGCTGACCGTTGGGTCTGGCTCGGGTTGAGACCAAAGAGCAGTGCCACGGGCAGGCTGCGCTTTTCATCGTTGACCAGCCGTCGCACGTTGTCCAAGTACGAGAACACGCCCGTCTCGCCGGTATAAAGAAGGAAGAATCGATACCGGATCGAATACACCTCTCCGCGTTCATAGTGCTGACGAGTCAGCTCGTCGATACGTTTGCTGGCCGAGTTCGGAAAATCGCTTTGCGGGTATCGGTAGTCCCGCTGCTTGTCGATGCACCACCAGACGTAGAACCGCTCATCCAGGCTTTGATATGCGTTTTGAATATCCTTCAAGCACTGTTCAAGCAAGAACGGGTCTGAATTGTCAATGTCGACCCCGGTGTATTCGAAGCCCGCCAGCAGAGAGCCATCCTTGCACAGCACCAGGCCCGGTGCGACGGAGCACAGAAACGGCAGACTCTCAGAGGCCGCGGCCTCATCTTTCTCGCTGGCAACTTGCTTCACCTTCAAAGCGGCAGTCCTCTTGCAAAGCCCTTGGGCCTCGAAATGGCGTTCTCGCCCATGATGGGCAGGCCGGCACGCAGGCGTGTCGGCAGGGACTCGTAAGTCACATAAACATCGAATAGCCGGTCATCGACCTTGAAAAGCCACGCCAGTACGCCATGTGCCAAGCCGCCGACCGGAATGGCAGCCAGGCCCCACGGCAGGCCCACCAGCATCGCAATCAATGCAGTGACGCTCCAAATCGTCGTGGCTGTCCTGAAACCCACGCCGGCCGCGAGTCGGGCACGGCGCAGGACGGGATAGTCGATGCTTTGACGCATCGATCAGCAGGACGCTGGAGCCAGGCCCGTTGCGCTGATGAGCGCCCCGGCTAGCGTCGCCACGACGCAACCGATCAACACGTTCTGGGCAATCTCGGCCACCAGCGCGCTCTTCCCAAAGAAAGAGTTGCCCACGTAGAACAGCACTGCAAGCAACGCTACCACGGCGAGGAAGCTCTTGTAGTAGGTAACGAGAGTACAAAGCGCGCTCACGTTCTGCGCCATCGCCGGCGTGGACAATGCCAAGGCCACCACCATCACCGACGCCACGCGCAGCGCAGTTTCAAATGGGCTCAATTTCGTATTCACCATCTTTCACTCCTTTGACTAAAACGATCTCTTTCACTTGCCTGATACTGCGGAACCCGCCTTCGCCGTTCGGTTCGTAACGGCGTTCGGCGTACACCAAGAGGTGAATGGCCTCTGCGATGTAGGAACGGGCGGCCTCGATGGAAACGCCACCGCCTTGTGGAATGCTCATTTGATAGAGCATCTCCAAGGCCTGCAGCCCCCGCTTTGCGCTGGAGCCGTGAATGGTGCTGATGGACCCGTTGTGCCCGCTTGAGAATGCGCGCACCAGGTCATAGGTCTCTGTGCCGCGAGATTCGCCGATCACCAGCCGGTCGTAGCGCATCCGCATTGCCAGCTGAACCAATACCCGGGCGGTAAGACCCTTTTCCGGGTTGGTGAGAAAGCAGTTCTTGTTCGGAACTGGAATCTCCAGCTCTTTCGCGTCTTCGATCAAACCGATTCGCACGTGGGCGGGCAGCTTTCCCAACACCGCATTGAGCAAAGTCGTCTTCCCACTCGACGTCTTGCCAATGAAAATGGCATTCATTTCCTTGTTGATGATGAGGTCGATCAAGGTGTCTGCCTGCTGCTGCGTCAACATGCCGCCGGCGACAAGCTGTTCCAGGGTCTTGCGGCGACCCGGCTCAGGATGTTTGCGAACGCTCAACACCGTTCCGATCGGATCTACGCCTTTGAGTGCGCCGGCGAAACGCAGCCCGCCGATGGACATGGACACGACGGATTGATCGGTACCTTCCGTAAGATCCTGGTTAACCATGGCAGCAACCGCGCGAAGGGCAATCTCCCGGTCGTGTTCCGCAAGCAACGCATGAGTGTCAGTGATCTCTCCGCGAGCCTCGACCCACACGCTACCGTCGGAATTCACCATGATCTCTGTCACGTCCGGGTCGCTCATGAAAGGGCGCACCGCATCCAATGACTGGGCGATCGTCGATTCGATAAGTTTCGGGCTGACCATCTGGCTATGATCACAAACGAAGCTCTGCATATTCATGCGAATGGCGTGCCCTAAACGCCGTGTTTCGCGGGCACCCGAAGCTTGCGGTATTACAACGCTGTGAAAGAATCTACGTAGAAGCGCTCGAGTGTTGGCGTGTTGTAGCCCAAAAGATTGCGGGTCGCCCCTACGGCGTTTCTGAGACTTTGGTGCGCTTTGGAGAATTTCGCATGGACGTTTTCGACGATTTTGGGGTTGACCGGAGGCGGGTCGTGGAGTCCCGAGTGAGTACCCGTTGTGCGGCTCGCCGCGGCTCCTGGGAAATGCGACGTGCGCAGGGCTTCACGATGGAGTTGTACACGGTGTCGAGGCGCGTAGGTCGCGCTCGTGTCTCTGCGGAGGCGGGGTTGGGTGGTCAGCCCATGCTGTATGGCCATGCCCAGGCTCTACAATTGCTCGACCGTCTCGCACCAGTGGGCGGTGACGCCCTGCAGGAATAAATGTCATGCGCATCGCAGAAGGTCTGCTCGATATCCTGATCGCCTTCGCTTACGTTTTCTTGACCGTCGGCGTTCTGGTGGGCTTTGCCTCCAAAACAGCGCAGTGGGTCAAGATGGATCTGACTGAGCGAGGATCCAAGGACATATCCCTGGGGCTTGATCAGCAACCGGCGTCAGTTGCCGGTCTGGAAGTTGGACGCGGTGACCCAGAACGAGAGTGACAGAAGCGCCGCAAACCCACCCAACAACTCGGCGTTAAGGCTCACGGGCATCAGCGGGATGAAGAATCCCAACCCCAAGATCAGCACCACCGTGTGCATGGAAGAGTAGAAATAGACGGGGTTGTGAAACTGAAAATTGAAAGACTTTTTGGCTCGCGTCACTAGACCATCCACGAATGCGGGGAGAACCATCGAGAAAAAGATCCCGATGTAGATGGGCCAAAGAGCATAGAACCGCCAGATTCCGCGGTAGATCATCATCCAGAACGCCTGGTCGTAATTCTGGCCTGCGTTACTCGCGTATTGGACTGCCCTCGGTGCCAAGCTCAGGCCGTTGGCCATGGAGAAGAAATCTCCCATGTACTTCGCAATGCCGGTGTCCACGAACGCGTGCCTGAAAATGCTGTCTGCGGAGGCCGTGACAGCGGACGTATCGCGACCCCAGGATGCGAAGAAATTCAGTTCGGATGAGGATACCCCGAAGGCCCCATGCGGAAACACCATGGGCAGGACCAGGATCGCCATGAACGGCAGGGTCAACCACCACAGAACTGAGTGCCTGGCGAAGTTATTTTTTAGCTCGACGACTGGCATGGGCAGTTCTCACGTTGATAGTCGAACGGCTGGCATCCTTGATGCCAATGGGAATACCTCGGCAGCATCGACAGACAGCAGTACGCACACGGAACGAAACGCGCGTGCGCGCAGGTCCTGGCTCTGACGGAGGGCGGATACGACCAGCTCGCCACTCATGTCACGAGATCCGGCCATGAAGTCAGCCCAATTCTGCTCTGACGGATTCCACGTGGCGTTGCCCTTCTTGATCTTAAACATCATCACATGGCTGAACACGTGCAGCAACGCAGCCAGGTAATACGTGCTTGGCGCGGCCTCGAATGCAGATGCTCCGCGCAGCGCTTCGCCGTAACGCGCGACGGACTCCCTGACACCAACATGCACGATGGTGTTTGAGCCCGAGCCAAACGGGGCTTTGTCGAAGTGTCGCACTGCGCCCGCAGTGATGATTTTCAGCAGAGGGTGTTGTACCCATATTGCTCGGGCACGGGGGGCCACGCCCGCCTCGGCGGCAATGATTTGAATCCGGGCTCTTTGAGTCGCCATTGATTGTCTTTTAACTTCGTGTCTGGGTCAGCCGGGGCGCACGCTCATTCGATGAGCGGAAGAGTCCCCTTGTAGTAGCTACGCCCGGAAATGAAGGCGAAATACTGCAGCGGTGGCAACCGGGTCAGCAAGGACGGATTCACCAGCTCGACCTGGGTACTTCGCAGGTTTTTGGAGACGTTGCTGCGGAAATCCGTGAACGATGATGCCGATTCCGAACCGGTTGAGTAGCCGGTTTCCATGACCCGGGTGCTGGTCTTGCCAAACAGCTTCGTCACGTACATCGATGCCGTTTCGTCACTTCGAACCCGCAAACAAATCAGGTTGTTGAGGTTCGCCAGGACTTGCTCGGCCTTGTCGCTGGATCCGTACCGCACCGTGAAGTCCGACACAGACTGCGCCGCCAGGAACACCTTGATCCCGGCACCGCCGCCCTTATTGAGAATCTGTGTGGCTTGATCGTTCATCACTTCCGCAGCTTCGTCGATCAGCATGTAAACATCGGCGGGGGTCGAAAAGTTGTATATGTTGCCCAACGTCGACGCGAGGTCCGCCAGCAAAATCGAGCCGATGGCCGACGCAATGATTTTGTTCGACAGCGAATCGAGGCCGACGTACAGCACGGCCTTCTGGTCGATGATTTTGCGCAGATCGTAGATGGGCCTCTTATCCGTCAGGTCGGACGGATCCGGTGAAAGCAACTCGCCAATTTCGCCGGACCCCAGCATCTCCAATATTGGCTGGAGCACCTGGATCATTTTGGAGAAGTGCTCTTTTGAGTGCTTCACCATCGTGATGACCCCATCGATGGCATCTGTCGTATCGCCTTCATCGATGTACTTGGCGATCATCAAATCCAGTCGCCCCGGAGGCCCCTTGCCGCCTCCGTTGCTGCCGGCGGGCGCGTTCCGGATATCTCGATCCCATTCCGGGCCATGCTTCTTGAGAAAGTGCAAGGTCAGGATGCGCTCGGCAAGGTCTTCGATCCCGAGATCGACGTGCCGCTTCGTGTTCTTGATATTCGGCTTTTCGCCCGCGGCGACCAGCGCCCTCTGGATGATCGCCAAAGTCTTCCATGCAAACGCCGCAAAGCTTCCGTCCGCATCGATCAGCTGGCCAATGCGTGTTGCAGGCTCGCTGACGTTGTTCCAGTTGGCCAGGGGATTGATCCGGATGGACTCAGACGGCCTGGCCGCGTCAAAGTAGAGGAAGGTGCGCTTGGCGCGCTTGCACTCGTTGCGCATTCTGGTCACCAGCGCCTGGTCCTTCTTTGGGTCAAAGACAATCAAGCACGAGCCCATGTCGATGATCTGAGTCACCAGGAGTTCGTAAAGCCGCGTTTTTCCGGCCCGCGTCGTCCCCAGGATAAGGGTATGGCCCGTCAGCGAATCGAGCGGCAACCCAATGTCTTCCTCTTCTTCACCGGCCAGCCCGTGTATCCACGGCACGCCGATGGCCGTGTCCGACACGACCTTCGTGTCCTTCGGCAAGAGGTAGTTGACTGCCGCAGCTGCGGCTTGCTGGATGGGGTTGCGCTGGCCCGGCGGCACCTCGTTGCAATGCTCGATCACCCGTTTGATCGTCAAAGGGATGTCGCCAATTTCGTCATGGTTTCGATCCATGATCTGCTGGGCAATTTCCGCGTGCTTCTGACCCCAGGCGAAGCCCCTGCCGATATAGAGCGCCTTTCGTTTGGCGCGGAAAAGGCGGGACTTCGCTAGAAACTCGCGCACCGGTACTACGGAAATCCGGTACACGGACAACGACAGTCGAAACTTCCACAAGCGTGCCGCCTGAGCAGCCCGCAAGACTAAGAGACCCATGAAAACGGGCGCAACCAGCACCCAGAATGGCGGCCTGAGCAATACCAACAACACGAGCCCGGCAGCCCATCCGATCACCGAATACACCTCGTAAGTCGGTCGAAACATGTCCTCATAACTGCGCATCGGTCATCCCTTCACAAACAGAGCAGCAAGTCTTGCCTTCACGACCACCGACCTGTCCTCCTTTTTTTCCACCAGTCCAGCGCTGTAGATGCATTCGTACATCTCCTTCACGGATACACCGTGCCCCAGCGCCTTGACGGTGACTCGAGCGGTCCCGTCAGGCAACACCACCACGTCTTTGCCTGCCATCTCTTTCACGTGCGACACCGCATTGGCCCACTCCACAATTTTTTGCGGTATCGGCCGCGGCTCGGGTTCCTGGGACTGTGCGGCCGGCGTTGCGATCGGCTCCAGCATGATGTTCTCTGCCGTTGTAGCCTTGATCGCGTCGGCCACCATGGCATCCGTCGGTGACGACCCGCCTGGAACAAACGCCGTTGACGCCCTGATCTGCTCCGCTGTTCGCACTTTTACCTGCCCGAGCCGCACGATCTTCCCAAGCGCCAGCTCGCCCGGCGGCTGAATTACGGCCGGGTTGATGGCGTCGCACATCCCTCTGACGGCATCGGGGTCAATGTTCTCCCACTGGCCGGTCTCGAAAAATCCGGAGAGCAAGAGCATCCCGAGCGCTGCACTGGGCTTGCTCGGGGACAACGGCTTCCACTCCACTTCGTACGTCCCGGTCCTTGCGAGCGCATCCCAGAGCATGGGCTGGCTCGACAGAAACGACCATGGCTTGCCACTCACGATTACGTTCAGATGGTGAAAGACAATGAGCGGCACCGTCGCAAGACACGCACAGTAGGCCGCGAAGCGGTATTGCGGCTCGACCCGCATGCGGGTTTCGGCTGTGGCCGTCGGCACGAACATCACGGAGTCGCAAAGCCGCAGTGTCGTCAGGGCTGACAGCAGCCCGAACTTCAACGCCCCTCCTTGCTCCGCGAATGTCTCCCTTTCGAGCGGGAGTTCCTGAATCACCATGGCAAGTCTCTCTGCCACAGGGAGGTACTGCGCCCGGAACTTCTCTTTCCCTGCACCGCTGGCGGTGAGAAGCTCGTGAAAAAGGTTGCCGCCTATCTCTTCGAAAAGTTGCTGTGGGTGTTTTGCTTGGAACCTCATGTCTCCGTTGTAGCTTTGACCATGAGCCAAAACCCTCGGAATGGGCGGCAAATCTAGACGCGATTCAAAAATCGATCAATCCGGCCAAATTTGGCCGGATTGATTCTTGCCTGAGAAGGTTGATCAGTAATTCCTTGGTTCTACATTGTCTGGAATGTAGTCAGCACCTGTTCGTTTTCGGTTGAAACCTCGCGACTTACGTGCCGTTTCAACTGTGAACTATTTCTCATATTCGGACTAAACAAGACCACAAACGCTCATTCACGCGATTTCCGGTCACAAAATGTCACAGGCCCGTACCTGGTGAGCAAAACAAGCGCATTGCAGCTCTCGAAATGAACCGAGTTTTGATCGTCGAAGACCACCCTCTTGTCGCCGATGCCACGAGCAGTCTCATACTTGAGAAGTTCCCGAACAAGCATACGACGATTTGCAGGAATGCCAGCGACACGATCAAGCTGCTGCGAACTGAGGGACCCACGATAGACCGGATCCTGCTCGACCTTGACGTTCCGGGCGCTACAGGGCTGTCCCTTGCGATGGCGCTCTGGGATATGGGGTGCCATCGCCGATGCTGCATTTTGACTGGTTCGGAGCGCAAGGGGCTCATGGGGCAGATTCGCGCGAAGGGATTTCGCGGATACCTGCTCAAGTCCATGGAAATTACCGAGTACATCGCGGCGCTCCGCCGTTTTTTCGAACGCAGCGATGGGTTCATCGGCGCAAGTGAGTATGTCGATGAGATCGAGCCCATACGCATTACACATCGGCAGTCGGAGATCTTGGCCTATGTCCGCGATGGCTACGTCTCTAAGCAGATAGCTTCGAGCCTGTCGCTCTCCGTCGGTACAGTGGACAACCACATCGCATCGGCGGCATCCGCGCTTGGCGCTTCCAATCGGTCGCATGCGGTCAGCATTGCAATTCAGATGGGGTTGCTCTCCGCGGGGCAGGATCGTCGTGGCATTTGAGCAGGTTGAATTACCTCCGGTGACGCCATTTAGCTTGGGCTCAGACTACCCACGCGCTGAGGCACAGCACAGTCACAAGGCGGGCGGCATTGGCTGGCGAACACTGCCTATGCGCTCCAGGGCCGTTGCGCCCAGCTTGTCGTTCGGATGGTCACCTCCAATGACGGCCGGTCGGATCGCACTCACCAGAAACCAGATTGCTGTCAGTAGCCTGACATTTCTCATTGCGGCCTTCGTGATTTATGTAGCGGCGGAACAGCTCAACCCTTCGAGGGTTTCGCAGTGGCAACTCAAATTGTGGGTGTGCGCTGCGCTGATTACGTGGGCCTCGAGGCATGCGGCCTATGCGTTCGTCTTGAAATTCGCCCCTGTGACTTCGCCACAGAGCCCGAGATTTCGCGCGGTTCTTGCGATCGCAATAGCCATCTCTGCAGTCTTCTGGTTTTGGTCCGCTCAGGTGCTGATTCTTCGACCGGTCACAGCCATGGTCGTTGTGTTTATCCTCTGCTACGTGCTCCTAAGCATAGCCATGATCGGCATGTGGCACGCCGCTCCGATAGGCTCAGGCATATTCATCCTCGCCCTTTGGGGTGGGCTCACCCTGCGTTTTCTCCACACGAGCGCATTGTCGAGTCACACCATTTTGGCGATGGACATCAGCGTCTTTGTCTTGCTCTGGCTGTGCTTTTACGTCTCCATCAATCAGATCGAGCCCTTGTTGAAAAGAAGTGACGTAGTGGACAACTTGGTCGTGGAGCTTCAGGCGGCGAACGCCAAACTTGAGCGCATGGGCGTGGCCGCGAAAACTGACCTGGGCCGCCGCGTGACGTTCTACTCGCAGGCCAGTCACGACTTCCGTCAGCGCCTCTATAGCATGAAGCTGATAGCGTACTCAGCCGCGCAAAACGCCCAGACTGGCGAGAGTGCCAAGCGGACAATCGTACGACTGACCCAGGATATTGAGTCACTAAGCAGCTACGTGAGCAAGATCATGGATTTTGCTCGGATCGAAGAACTCGGCACGCAGCTCAATCTCCAACGTGTCCGGGTGCAGGATGTGTTCCAGTCTCTCGATCTCCAATTCGAGCCGACGTGCAAACCCAGGATGAGCATCATGTTCCGACCCACAAACATCGAACTGCTGACTGACAAAACGCTGCTCTCCAGAATTCTCGAAAATCTCGTTGCCAACGCAATCAAGTTCTCGCGAAGGAAAATTCTTGTCTGCGCGCGCCGAAATCGTGGCGGCTTTTCAATTGAAGTTCGAGACCAGGGCGCAGGCATAAGCCAGGACGAAACCAAGCACATCTTCGAAGCGTTCTATCAAATAGACCGGGAAGATGAGCGCTGTCGCGATGGCATTGGACTCGGGTTATCCATCGTGCAGCGTTTCACGAGCGCGCTTGGATACACCATCGTCGTCAAATCTGTTCCCGGCGCTGGGACGCTCTTCCGGATACAGATTCCAGCTTCCACGCAAATGTGGCGCAACGTTGCCTAGCGCCTGACCTGCGCCCTCCTGCAGTGGCCACATGAGGCTCTCGCTGCGCCGAGCTGCGATGAAAGTTCTAACGCCGAGCGAATTGTGCGACTTACGTCTGAGCAAATAGCCACTCACTCGTGAGAAATCCCATATTGGCGCATCGCTACGCCAATGCTTCAATGTGTACATGGATGGGCACGATGTGGCCCTTGCTCATCCTCTGTCACGCCTCCCTTAGGACAGCAACATAGGGCCTCGCCACTTGCCTTCCGTCACAAATGAATGCACGACAAATGTTTGGACACGCTGAAATCATCGCTCCTGGGATCCTGGGCGTTGGCATTGACGGTACATCCTCGCTGATTCCCGAGCGTTTCGTTACGACGGAGATGGCGCTCTCCTGCTGTGCGATGGCAGCAGCGCTACTGAACTGCCCATCACTTAAGGCACGGACCTCACCAAATCGAAACACGTCGTTAATTCCCGCCCATTCGAAAGTTGCGCGCGTGACAAAACGTGTGAAATTTACCGTACGTTTTGAACAACAGGAGTTGAAGAATGCCAGCGTCTAAAAAAGGTGCCGAGCCCGGCACGGTCCTCTCACTTGTGTCATCCAACCCCGGCACTACCGTCGACGCACCTTCTATCGTGGTCGACGTGGACCTGCCGGCGCAATCGAGAGCACTGGTCATCAGCCTGGCAACACGCGCAAGTCTTCACCTTGCCGACATGCACAGAAGCGCCGCAGCCTTTTGCATCACGCTTTACGAGTGCCGCGAAGCTCATGGGCGCACCGGATGGGATGAATTCGCGAGCCGCAATTTCTCAACGCTGTCCATATCCAATGCTCGCAACGCCGTGCGAGCGGGCAAACTCCTGTCAGAGCAGATCGCGAGCGTCCAGGGTGACGAGCCACAGCGCGAACGGCTGGCGCGGATGTCCCAGTTGTCCCGCTCCGCCCTGTTTGTATTGGCCAATATCGACCAGGACGTCTCTGGCGAGGTGATCTCGGACATCATCGACAACCCCAACAAGGCTCCCCCGACCGCGGCCCACATCCGCCAGATTGCCCTTGAATCCAAATTGACGATCGCCGAGCACGACGAGCGAGCGTCCGCCCTTGCTGCCGAACTGGCGGACAAATCCGAGCAACTCGCGCAATTGCAACTCACCTTGGACTCCAAAGAGTCCGACCGCTCACAGCTTGAAAAGCAAGTTGCCGAACAGGCCCAGATGATCAAGGCGGCGGGAGATACCGTGGTTGCGCTACGCAAGGAGAAGGCCGACGCGGAGCGCCGCGCTCGCACGCCTGTCGAAGCGATCGAATACAAGCTCCCGCCTGGTGTCCATGACGCGGCCGAGGCACTGGCAAAACTCAAGAGAGACATTGCCGGCGAATCTGCGCGCCGCGACAAGCTTGTCGCCGACATTGCGACATCTAAACGCGCGCTGGAATCCGTGCAGAACAGCTTCAAGACGCACGAGGAATCAGCCGGTACGCTGTCTTCAATGAAGTCAGCTGTCGGCCTGCTGATCCAGAAATACTCGCCCGCGCTGATCGCATCGATGGCCCAGCATACGCCGACCGTCAAGAGCGCCTTGAAGGACATCGCCACCGGCCTGCGAGCGTTTGCCGACCAAATCTCGCCGGCGGCCTGAAAACGACGACGATGGAGCTACAGACCATGAAACGTGACGAAAGTAACGATCCAGATTTCCCGAAGTTCGAACGCGGGCAGGCGTTGCAGGAGGCGATCTCCGCAGCAAACAAGGCCGTTCTCGAATTGCTGCTAATTGCCGCCCGTGAAAGTGATCGCGATCCCCTGGGCGGGCTATTACTCGGTCTATCCGAGGAAGCGGTGTCGCAATTCAAGGACCTGCAAATCTACGAAGTGCTGAACATCTCGAAGTTCGGAGCTCCCATCTTCGAAATTCGCTTCAAGGAGCCCGCGACGCTGCGCACCCTGCTCCAGTCCGGCTTTTCAAGCGACGTCGTCATGCGCGAGCTCACGAAGTCGCTGCCCCTGCCGGAGATCAAACGCCAAACGCGGAGAGTGTCTTGAAAGCGACCGACCGCGCTCGATACCAGTATCCATGGGCGCTGGCCCTGGCCAAGATGAAGGCGCGCGCCTGTACGATTTCTCAGATCGTCAATACGACGGAGGCCGAGGCGCGCGCGCTTTACAAGGAAGCCAATCACGGGAAATCGTCGCCATCCGGACAACAGCCCGTGGACATTGCCTGGTACACGCTAACGCCTGAGCGTCGCTTTCAGTCGGCACTGCTTCTCGTCATGTATGAACGAGCCTGCCGCAGCTACCCGCCTGGCTTGGCGTTGACGCACGCGTACTACCATTTCAGCTGCATCACGTCCGGCGAGTGGGAGGACCCCTACGGAACCGCGTTCCGAGACTCCGAAAAGGACTATCAACTGAATTTTGCTCGCGCGAACTACCTGGTCAAGATTTATGATGACCAGAAGGACCTGTACGGTGCCAGGAAGTCCCAACTCCAGCTAGTCAAGTGTCGGGTGTGCGGGACCATCATTCTGAGTCAATCCGATGATGCCGATCATAGGTGCCCGATATGCATAAAGTCGAAAGACAAGCCCAAGAAAGCTGAGTGATTAGCCCAAGTGTACTAGCGCGCCATCTTGCCGATTGAATGCTGCGCCGGTAGGATTGGCGCCTATGTTTCAGTTCGATCTGCCGGAATTCACTCCAGGCTACCTTGACCCGTGGTTGGAAATCATGGCAAGGTTGCACACTCCAGCTACCACATCCGCGTGGCTCACGGGTGAATCACTTGACGCCGTTTCGAGGATTTACGCGTCTGTTGGCGCCGCATGCGGATCCGTGCAACCAGACAAAACACCTGCCGCCTGGTTTGCCGCTACCACCAATCGCCGCTATCACGGGGCGGTAATCGCATCGCTATTTGGACAGGTGAAAAGTCTCTATCCGGGCGCTGTAGGATGCGCCATTCTGCATTGCTACTCCTACTATTCGCGTCTGGCCGATGGCGGTGCCGACGATCCACTCGGCGCGGTTCTCGATCTCAACGGAGACGACACGCGCGTGCTGATCTCGTTTACGAAATCCGTCGACCTCCTGCGACATCTGTATGGTCTGGATGAGCGGCACCTGGATCTCCAGCCTTCCCTCCGGCTGGTCAAGTGCAGACGTTGCGGCTCGCTCTTCATCGACGAACTGGATCCACCGGCCGCCGATGAGGTCTGCCCATTGTGCCAACGTGGATTCATAACGAAGTTATTGGATCGTCAAGCAGGTTGACTCGGAGTGCTCCAGGCAAAAAAAAAGGAGCCTTTCGGCTCCCTTTTTTTGCTCGTGGCTCACGCCACCAGTTTCAGTCGAGTGCAGCGCGCGTACCACAGATCGCAGAAATCCGAACCCTCCTGGCTGGGGACGCGAAGCTTCGTCACAAAGCCTTCCTGCTTCAACCTGGCTTCAAGCACCTGCGCGTAGTGTTCACCGACACGCCAGCCGCTTTTTGGATTCAACGGGTCGTGATCCGCAGCGATGACAACGCAGTCGAAGCGATCTCGCGGTATCCGTGCCTTCGCCAAGTTCCCAGCGTCGAGCAACGACCATACCTCGTGACGATTCTGAGTCGATGCGACCAGGGCCAACCCGGTCTCGACCCCTTCGCAGACGATCAGCGTGCGTGAGGGCGTGCTCGGCAGGTTGAGCCGGATTGCATCGCCAGATAGTCGACGCACACCGGTCATTTGCTTCTTCACCTGGTTCGGTGTGACCTTCGCCTTGTAACCATCCGCCGACAGGTACGTCCTGTGCAGCGTCACGGGTACCCCGCCGACGTCAAGCACTCTCGCGAGCATGCATGGCAGCCAGCCCTTCACCTTCGTCGTCTCGTCGAAGTGATAGAGGGACCCGTGGGCCCGCAGGTTGTTGCTCAGCCATTCCAGTTTTAGCATTGGAACACGTCGGTGAAGATACCGTTCAGCGAACGTTCCACCCACCGCAATTGCGCCGCCCCATGCTTTTTGAAGCGACCGCTTCACCATCACCGGATCAGGTGCCGCGGCAAGTGGGGTCTGGCGTACAGGCAACTCAGGCCGGCCATTCACTTCTATCAGGCCATCGTTCTTAATCATTCTGATGGCTTCGGTATCACTGCAACCGTTGACCAGAGCGACGAGGCGAACGCCGTCGCCGTGACCACACTGGCTGCAATGCCAGTTTCCCCTGCCGTCCTTGTTCTCGAACCTGAACCGGGTCTTTCCTTCGCCGCCTTCGATCGGGCATGGCCCCGTGCGTTTCGGATTCTCGATCAGTGCACTGGCCACGTTTAGCCGTGGAAGTATCGTGTACCAGTCGATCCTTGACAGGTCTATCTTTCCGTTATGCATTGGCTCTCCTTTCTCCATATTGGAGTCATGTGAAAACCATTGGAGCGGTCGAATACGCCAAGTGCGACGCCACCATTTAGGCCGTCGGCACTCACGCATTCGGGGCTTGCCGATGTCATCCGGTGATGACATGGGCAAACCTCGAAAGATTTGCTCTGGGTGTTGACCCATTTAATGTTGGTAAGAAAAGAAGCCCGCACCTCCAATGAGACGCGGGCTTCTACCCACCAAAACTCCAGATTTTCTGATCTAGAACGGTTATGCAGACAAAATTTTGTTGATACAGGCCGTGAAATCTCGATTTCACCTCATGTTTTGTTGGTTGGCCGTGGTTTTTCTGAATCTTTATGGTCTAGAGGGGGGTGCAGGGG
>SCRU01000053.1 GCA_004323695.1 Burkholderiaceae bacterium | reverse complement strand
AACCGGACCACAGAGCAACATCATGGGATTGATCACAAGCGTGGCCAACAAGGCCGGTGCCCTTGGCAGCATCGTGTCGGCGATGGGCTGCGCGGCCTGTTTTCCTGCCATCGCCAGCCTGGGCGCGGCCATCGGCCTGGGATTTCGTCTCGCCGGCGCACCGCCGCTGCGGACCGGATGGCTGCGAACTGCCACCGCAACATGGCTGACGGCAACGGCCGTCGCCAACCACAGAAAAGGAAAATCGCATGACCACACTGAAGATCACTGGCATGACCTGCGACTCGTGCGCTACGCACGTCACGGAAGCCCTGGAGAAAGTGCCTGGCGTGCAGTCGGCCGTCGTGTCCTTCGCCAAGGGAACTGCGCAGCTCACCCTTGAGTCCGGCACCGCACAGGACGCGCTGACCGCCGCCGTGGCCGGACTCGGCTACAAGGCAACGCTCGCCGATGCTCCGCTGGCACAGAAACGCAGCGGTCTGCCCAACAAGGTGCGCGGCTGGATGGGGGCCGCCGACAAGCGCAGCGACAGCGAACGCCCGTTGCAGGTGGCCGTGATCGGCAGCGGCGGAGCAGCGATGGCGGCGGCGCTGAAGGCCGTCGAGCAAGGCGCGCAGGTGATCCTGATCGAGCGCGGCACCATCGGCGGCACCTGCGTCAACACCGGCTGCGTGCCATCCAAGATCATGATCCGCGCCGCCCACATTGCCCATATGCGCCGCGAAAGCCCGTTCGACGGCGGAATCCAGGCCACGCCGCCGGCGATCCTGCGCGAGCGGCTGCTGGCACAGCAGCAGGCGCGAGTCGATGAACTGCGGCACACCAAATACGAGGGCATCCTGGATGGCAACTCGGCGATCACCGTGTTGCGTGGCGAAGCCCGTTTCAAGAACAGCCAGAGTCTTGTCGCCCGTTTGAACGATGGCGGCGAGCGCGAGGTGCCGTTCGACCGCTGCCTGATCGCCACCGGCGCTAGCGCGGCCGTCCCATCCATCCCTGGACTGAAGGACACACCCTACTGGACCTCGACCGAGGCGCTGGTCAGCGACACGATTCCCGGGCGCCTGGCCGTGATTGGTTCGTCGGTCGTGGCCGTGGAACTGGCGCAAGCCTTTGCCCGGCTGGGCAGCCAGGTCACGATCCTGGCGCGCAGTACCCTGTTGGTCCGGGAAGACCCGGCCATCGGCGAGGCAGTGACGGCCGCGTTCCGCAGGGAGGGCATCGAGGTGCTGGAGCAGACGCAGGCCAGCCAGGTCGCCTATGCGGACGGCGAATTCGTGCTCACCACCGGGCAAGGCGTCGTTGCCGCCGACAGGCTGCTGGTCGCCACCGGCCGTGCAGCGAATACGCACGATCTGGCGCTGGAAGCGGCGGGTGTGACTGTCGGAGCCCAAGGGGCCATCGTCATTGACAAAGCCATGCGCACGAGCAGCCCGCACATCTACGCCGCCGGCGACTGCACCGACCAGCCGCAATTCGTCTATGTGGCGGCGGCGGCCGGCACGCGCGCGGCCATCAACATGACCGGTGGAGATGCTGCCCTTGATCTGAGCGCGATGCCGGCCGTGGTGTTCACCGACCCGCAGGTCGCCACCGTGGGCTATAGCGAGGCGCAGGCGCACCACGACGGCATCGAGACCGACAGCCGGCTGCTCGCGCTGGACAACGTGCCGCGTGCGCTGGCCAACTTCGACACGCGCGGCTTCATCAAACTGGTCGCCGATGCCGGCAGCGGGCGGTTGATCGGCGTGCAGGCGGTGGCTCCGCAAGCGGGCGAACTGATCCAGACAGCGGCGCTCGCCATACGTAACCGTATGACGGTGCAGGAACTGGGCGACCAGTTATTCCCGTACCTGACGATGGTCGAGGGACTGAAGCTCGCGGCGCAGACGTTTACCAAGGACGTGAAGCAACTGTCGTGCTGCGCTGGGTGAGGACCCAGGGGGTGTCGTTGACCGACTCGCCAAAAGGATAGCGACAAGGCGCTGCGAACGAGCAGCAGAGCGCAGCAGGCTTGGCGCTCGCTCGACTCATGCCGGGTCCCCTGGTGGCTCAGATGGCGATCCGCTCAGGGAACGATCGTGATGCACCCGCTGCTGGTGGCTGCCACCAATTGCCCTGCTGCGTCGTCCCCCTGCACCTGGTAACAATAGGTCCCGTCGACAAGGACCGAGGTGTCGATCAGGCTCGTGGTAGACGTGACAGTCGCCAGGGGGTAACCATCGCGAAGCACCAGGAAACTGGCAACGTCGGGATCGTCGCTCCAGTCCAGCTCGACGGCTTCCGGCCCAACGCGTGTCAGGACAAGCGTCAGCGGCGCAACGACCGGCTGGACAGAGGCAGCCACGGTCACATCGCCACCGCCACCGCACGCGGCGAGGCTCCCCAAAATAATCAATGCTGCTGCGCTGCGCAGCACAAAACTGCGCGTGAATGCGGTCATGTGCGACATCTTGGACTCCTCAGGGCGCCGTGGCGGGACGGGCCGTCACCGACAGCTTGGACGAACTGAGGTAGAGCAGCGGGCGCGACCCGCCCGGGGGGTCGATGCGCAGTTCCAGGTATCTGTCGAACGGACTCGCGGTGGCCAGGTTGGCGACCATCGCGTAAGCCGGAAGCGCATCGCTCGGCAGCAACCCAGCGGGGCCTCGCAGATCGGTACCTTGGGGCTGCTGATTGACCTGAATCCAGCTAAGACGCAGGATGCCTGAGGGGATCGTGGCCCTGGCCTGCAGCCGAATCGACTCGCGGTTGGGGAAACCGAGTCCTCCGTCGCTAACGACGATCTGCGCCTGATTAACAGGCAAATCGACGGTGGAGCTGCCAACCACCAAGCGAAACGCGCGGATCGCTCCAACATAACGCCCCACATAAGGGTCGGGGTCCGTGTCGGGAATGCTGTCGTCATAACGCACTGAAAACGACCAGTGGCCAGAGGCGAGATCCGCTTGAGAAAAACCCAACCCCGCAGGTAGCGCTGCGAGTTGCTCGGCCGACGGCGGCTTGAAGCTGCCGCTGCCCGAAAGGCTGATCTCGGCTGCGACGCTGGTTCGTGGCATGGCGAAGCTTGCCGTCAAGACAAGAGCCGCAGTGGCTAGAAAACAGGCTACCTTGGGGTGGTGCCTAGTCTGAGGTAATTCGTATTGCATGGTGCCCTTTGCGTGAAATCCGGCTCGAGCGGACTCCATATTCAACGCGTGGCGCGTGCATTCGCCGACCTCCGGCATGCTCGACATGTTACCGATCGTTGAGGTTCCGCAATTAAAAAAGCAGCCCCCCGAGATGCGGTCCGAAGGCAACGCCGCCGCGCATGAGGATGCGTGTTCAAGGCCCGCCCCAAGAAGCATCTGAAACACATCGACGGCCGTGACATTTAGCAACGTTCTCCTCGATTTTGCGTGCACCGCATTTACGAGTCGGGCGTTTGGTACTGGTATGGGCGGTTTTTGCCCTTCTTTCGGAGACCCACTGTGA
>SCRU01000052.1 GCA_004323695.1 Burkholderiaceae bacterium | reverse complement strand
AAGCGCAGCAATTCGACAAACCGGTTTTTCGACGGTGCCAACTGGTGCTCGGCGTAGTGAAAGGTCGGGAAGTGGTTGACGATCAACCAGTGCACATGCGGAATCAGGAGAATCCCGAACACCGCCAGACTGAGCGCCAGGCCCCGCAGTACGCGTGCGTCGCGCCACAGGCGCTGGGTAATGACAAAGACCAGCAGGCTGGCCAGCGCCAGCACCGCGCTGTACTTGGTCAGCATGGCCAGCGCGGCGGCCACGCCAAGGCACAGCCAGTGCCTGCGCTTGCCGCTTACCACGCCCCGGTAAAAATAGTAGAACGCTGCCGCCGTGAACGGCAGCGAAACCGTGTTGTGGTTCAGCGTCAGCGCATTGATCGTGTGGTAGGACAGCAGCGACGTCAGCAACACCGCCACGACGGTCAGCCGGGGCGCCAGCATCTGGCGCGCCAGCAGCCAGACATAGCCCATGGCCACGACGCTGGACCCCTGCGCGGCAAAAGCGGTCAGTGCCTGCGATGGCCCGCCGAACGCCAGGTTCAGCGCGCGCATCAGGGCGCTGGGCAGCGGCGGGTGCTTGTAGTAGCCCCATTGCCAACTCTGCGACCACACCACCTGCTCGATGCTGTCGATGTGCATGGCGCGCGGGATGAGCGCGGCGCAGACAGTCCACAGGATCAGGTAGGCCGCGCCGAACAACAACAGCTGATGTCTTGCCGTCGACAGGGGCAGGGGCGCAGGCTCCGCCGGCGCGGCAACTTCGACGCTGCTCATGCAAACCGGTCGGTATCGGGGGACCGTGCGCTTCGTCGACGCCGCGCGGTTGTGCCCGTGACGGGCGCCTTGCCTTTTGGGGGCATGTTGTTTCTCAGGATGAATTAGGATGCAAACAGGCCATTATCCTGTTTCAAACTTAGCTGCATTCCGCCATGACCGAGCCCCGACTGAACTTCGTCTCCTGCCCCGACACCGACGGGGGGCATCGCATGGCTTATTGGGAATGGGGCGACCCGGGCAATCCACATGTGGTGGTGTGCAGTCACGGCCTGTCGCGCCAGGGCCGGGATTTCGATGTGCTGGCGGGTGCCCTGTGCCGCCAGGTGCGGGTGGTCTGCCCCGATGTGGTTGGCCGCGGCCGAAGCGACTGGCTGAAGGACCCGATGGGCTATCAGATTCCGCTCTACGCGGGGGACATGCTGGCCCTGCTGGTGCAGCTCCGTCCCGTCACGCTGGACTGGGTGGGTACCAGCATGGGAGGGCTGATTGGCATGGTCCTGGCCGGACAGCCCGATCTGCAGTTGCCCGCCCCGATGCGCAGGCTGGTCCTGAACGATGTGGGCCCTGCGATCCAGTGGCAGGCGCTGCAGCGCATCGGCCAGTATTTTGGGAGCGGCCCGCGTTTCGAGTCGCTGCAGCAGGCGGCAGACGCGCTGTGGGCGGACTCGCGCAGCTTCGGCCCGCACACGCCGGCGCAGTGGCTGGCGCTATCGGCGCCGATGGTGCGGCCGGTCGCGGGCGACCTGTCGGGCGCACTGACGCTGCACTACGACCCGGCGATTGCGGTGCCGTTTCGTGCGCTTACGCAGGAGGCGGCGGCGCAGGGCGAGGCCGTGATGTGGACGCTCTACGACGGCATACACGCCCAGACGCTGCTGCTGCGCGGCGCGGAGTCGGACCTGCTGAGCACGGAGACCGCGCAGGCGATGACGCAGCGCGGTCCGAAGGCGCGGCTGGTGCAGTTCGCCGGTGTCGGGCATGCGCCGACCCTGGTTGCGCCGGATCAGGTCGAGGCGGTTGCCTCTTTTCTATTGGGGTGAGCGCAAACCGGTCAAGCTCACCATGAAAAGTCCCAAGGCACCGCCCTCCGGTCCACCGGTCCGCGCGCAGGCGATCCCCGAGGTGCTTTCGGTCACCGGCCAGGCGTCGCCCGGTCAGGCCGACGTCCTGTTGCGCGCCCGGGCTTTTGCCGAGCCTTTGATCGCGGGCGAGACGCTGGACACGGGCGAGAACACCCTGGCCCATGCCGACGCGGTGGCTGCCATCCTGCACGCCATCGGGGGTTCGTCCGACATGCAGGCGGCCATTTATCTGGTGCATGCCTGCAGTCACCTGAACAAGCCGCAGGAGGTTATCGGCAAGGCGTTTGGCGAGGGCTTTGCCGCGCTGGCAACCGAGACGACGAAACTGATGCAGGTGCAAAAGCGCTCGCGCGGCGCCGATGCGTCGGCGCAACTGGCGGTCGATCCGGCCGTTCAGACCGAGAACGTGCGCAAGATGCTGCTGGCATTTTCGCGCGACCTGCGCGTGGTCATGCTGCGGCTGGCGTCCCGGCTGCAGACACTGCGCTATCACGCAGCCTGCAAAAGACCGGCGTCGCCCAATCTGGCGCGCGAATCACTGCAGGTATTCGCGCCGCTGGCGAATCGGCTGGGCATCTGGCAGATCAAATGGGAGATGGAAGACCTGTCGTTCCGTTTCCTGGAACCGAACACGTACCGGGAAGTGGCGCTGCTGCTGGACCAAAAACGGGCCCAGCGTGAAAGCTATGTGCAGCGGCTGCGCACGCAACTCGAGACCGAATTGAATGCTCAGGGGATTCGCGCCGCCGTTCAGGGCCGACCCAAACACATCTACAGCATCGTCAAGAAGATGCGCGGCAAGTCGCTGAACTTTGATCAGGTGTTCGATATTCGCGCGCTGCGCGTGGTGGTGCCGAAGGTGCGTGATTGCTATGCGGCGCTCGGCTGGGTGCACTCCCGCTTCGCGCCCATGACGGACGAGTTTGACGATTACATTGCCAGGCCCAAGGCGAACGGCTACCAGTCGCTGCACACGGTCGTGACCGATGCCGCGGGTCTGCCGATCGAAATCCAGATCCGCACCGAAGCGATGCACAACCACGCGGAGCACGGCGTGGCCGCGCATTGGGCATACAAGGAGGCGGGTGCCAGGGGTTATGCGGGGGTTGCGGCGGCCGGCGAATATGACGCCAAGATCGCCGTGCTGCGTCAGCTGCTGGCCTGGGAGCGTGAACTCTCCGGCAGTGTGCACGATCAGGGTCTGTTTGAAGACCGCATTTATGTGTTGACGCCCGAAGCCGCAGTGGTGGAATTGCCGCAAGGCGCGACGCCGGTGGACTTTGCCTACAGCGTGCACACCAGTCTGGGCCACCGCTGTCGCGGTGCGCGCGTGGACGGCGCGATGGTGCCGCTGAACACACCGCTGCAAAACGGCCAGACTGTCGAGATCACTGCGGCGAAGGAGGGCGGACCGTCACGCGACTGGCTGAATGCCGAGTTGGGCTACCTTGTGAGCCCGCGGGCCCGCGCCAAGGCGCGCGCCTGGTTCAATGCCATGGCGCTGCACGAGACGGTGGCGAGGGGTCGCGAGGCCGTGGAAAAGCTGCTGCAGCGCGAAGGCAAGACCGCCGTGAAGCTGGACGATCTGGCGTCCCGGCTGGGCTTCAAGAGTGCCGACGATTTGTTCGAAGTGGTGGGCAAGGACGAGTTCTCGCTGCGCAACATCGAGACGCTGTTGCGCCCGGCCGAGCCGGCCGTGCAAAGTGACGATGCGCTGCTGAAAAAGCCGCGCGGCGGCGAAAAGATCCCCAAGGGCGGTGTGCTGGTCGTGGGGGTCGATTCGCTGATGACGCAACTGGCCAAGTGCTGCAAGCCGGCGCCGCCCGACGAGATTCGCGGCTTTGTGACGCGCGGCAAGGGTGTCAGCGTGCACCGCGCGGACTGCAATAATTTTCGCGAAATGGCCGCCCGCAATGCCGAACGTGTCATCGACGTGCAGTGGGGTGCGCCAACGGCGGTCGAAGCAGCCGTGTATCCCGTGGACGTGGCGGTCGAGGCCGCGGATCGGCAGGGCCTGCTGCGGGATATTTCCGAAGTGTTTGCCAAGGAAAAAATGAATGTCGTCGGCGTGCAGACGCAATCGGTCAAAGGCACCGCGTGGATGACGTTCACGGTGCAAATAGCCGATTCCGGTCGCCTGAACAAGGTGCTTGGCGTGGTGGCCGAGGTGGGCGGCGTCCGTTCGGCCCGGCGGCGCTGAGAGGTGGATCGCCGCGGCACGCACGCCCGCAGCCGGGGTTCGTGCTGCTACAATCAGCATCCTCGAATACTCTCAGGCGCGTAGCTCAGCTGGTTAGAGCACCACCTTGACATGGTGGGGGTCGTTGGTTCGAGTCCAATCGCGCCTACCAATTTTCCTCTGTCCCATGCAGACTCTCAGGGTAAACCTTGGGGGCGCGGCAGGAGCGGCTCCCTAGAATGTGCTGCAATGCAGTACAGATTGCCCGACGAGCCGATACGGAGGAGTTCACGCAGTGCCCAGCAAGAAGACCAGCAGTGCGGGGCAAAGCGCCCCGGCAGCGCACGTTATCAAGAAATATCCCAACCGGCGGCTCTACGACACCGATACCTCGACCTACATCACATTGGCCGAAGTCAGGCAACTGGTGATGGATGGAGAGCCCTTTGTGGTGCGCGATGCCAAGACCAACGAAGACCTGACGCGCAGCATCCTGCTGCAGATCATCCTGGAGGCTGAGGCGGGCGGGGCGCCCATGTTCACCGAGGCGGTATTGACCAACATCATCCGCTTCTACGGCAACGCGATGCAGGGTTTCATGGGCACCTACCTGGAGCAGAACGTGCAGACCTTCATGGATCTGCAGGCCAGAATGCGCGAACAGTCCAAGGGCCTGACGCCGGAAATGCTGACCCAGCTCATGAACTTGCAGTCGCCCGCGATGCAACGCCTGATGGGCAATTACGTCGAGCAGTCCAAGAGCATGTTCATGCAGATGCAGGAGCAAATGCAGAAGCAGACCGAGCAAATGCTCGGGGTGTTCGGGTTGAAGCGTTGACTCAGGGGTTGGGACGGGTAGCGCGGCCCGCGAGTCCAGGAACTGGGACAATGGCGGGATGAGCGAAGTTATATCTGCTGCACGCCAGCCGTCCGTCATCCCGAAGGTGGGTTTTGTCAGCCTGGGCTGTCCGAAGGCCCTGACCGATTCGGAATTGATCCTGACCCAGCTCAATGCCGAGGGTTACCAGACCTCCAAGACCTTCGAAGGTGCGGACCTGGTGATCGTCAACACCTGTGGCTTCATCGATGACGCCATCAAGGAGAGCCTGGACACGATCGGCGAAGCGCTGGCCGAAAACGGCCGCGTCATCGTGACGGGTTGCCTCGGTGCGAAAAAGGTGTCGGGCAACGCGGGTGAGGGGGACGTGAACCTCGTGCGCCAGATGCACCCCAGCGTGCTGGCCGTGACGGGCCCGCACGCCACGCAGGAAGTCATGGATGCAGTGCATCTGAACCTGCCCAAGCCGCACGATCCGTTCGTGGACCTAGTGCCCAATTCGTTCGGCATCGCGGGCATCAAGCTCACGCCCCGGCATTACGCCTATCTGAAGATCAGCGAAGGCTGTAATCACCGCTGCACGTTTTGCATCATTCCGTCGATGCGTGGCGATCTGGTGTCGCGCCCCATTGGCGATGTGCTGGGTGAGGCGCGCGCGCTGTTCGAAGGCGGCGTGAGGGAGTTGCTGGTGATCAGCCAGGACACTTCGGCCTATGGTGTCGACGTGAAATACCGCACCGGGTTCTGGGACGGCAAGCCGGTCAAGACGCGCATGCTGGAACTCGTCCAGGCGCTGGGCGAGATGGCCGAACCCTATGGCGCCTGGGTCCGGCTGCATTACGTGTACCCGTACCCGAGCGTGGACGGCGTGATTTCGGTGATGGCAACCGGCAGCGTGTTGCCCTATCTGGATGTGCCGTTCCAGCACAGCCATCCGGACGTGCTGGCGCGCATGAAGCGTCCGGCCAGCGGTGAGAAAAATCTGGAGCGGCTCGCGCGCTGGCGCGAGATGTGCCCCGAGATTGTGGTGCGCAGCACCTTCATCGCCGGTTTCCCTGGCGAGACCGAAGCGGAGTTCGAGCATCTGCTGGACTTCATGCGCGAGGCGCAGATTGATCGCGCGGGCTGTTTTGCCTACAGCCCGGTGGACGGTGCGGCGGCCAACGATATTCCGGGCATGCTGCCCGTAGAACTGCGCGAGGAGCGGCGCGCGCGCTTCATGGCGGTGGCCGAGGCGGTGTCGGCGGCCAAACTGCAAAGGCGCGTGGGCGCCACGATGCAGGTGCTGGTGGACTCAGCGCCGAGCCTGGGCAAAAAGGGGGGAGTGGGCCGAACCTATGCGGACGCGCCCGAGATTGACGGCACGGTGAAGCTGCTGCCGCCCCAGAAGATCAGCAAGACCTTGAGGGTCGGGGAATTTACCAAGGCGCGGATCGTCGCGGCACAGGGGCATGACCTCGTGGCCATGCCCTTTTGAGCGCCATCCGGACAACAAAAAAGCCACTGAATTTTCAGTGGCTTGCATGTTCAACAGTTAATTTATATTGGTGCCCAGGAAGGGACTCGAACCCCCACGAAGTTACTCGCTAGTACCTGAAACTAGTGCGTCTACCAATTCCGCCACCTGGGCATCTCAGGAAAGAGAGCGATTG
>SCRU01000051.1 GCA_004323695.1 Burkholderiaceae bacterium | reverse complement strand
CAAGGGAGCGGATTTCGGGCCCACGCTCTGTGCCCTGTAGCCCTGCGCCGGACAAGGTCGCGCGTTGGGGCGGGCCGCCAGCGCGTGCGCAATGGGACAATGGCTCGTTGTTTTGTTTTTTTCAGGTGAATTTGCATGGCCGGTTTGAAATCGGGGGCGCCGACGCCCCAGGACATCACGGTGCACAGTCAGTCGCGCGTGCTGGAGATCACGTTCACGGACGGCGCCAGGTTCCGTCTGCCGTTCGAGTTGATGCGCGTGTATTCGCCATCGGCCGAGGTGATGGGCCATGGGCACGGCCAGGAGGTGCTGCAAACCGGCAAGCGCGAGGTGGATCTGGTGTCGCTGGAGCCGATCGGCAACTACGCCGTGCAGCCGACCTTCTCGGACGGGCACGACACCGGCATTTTCTCGTGGGACTACCTCTACTATCTGGGCTCGCAGCAGGACCGGCTCTGGACCGAATATGAAGAGCGCCTGCGCGCCGCCGGCGCTGATCGGGATGCGCCGATGGCCCGCCCGGCCGCCCATGGGCATGGTCATGGGCATGGCTGCGGGTGAATTTGGTGGCGCGCGTTGATGCTATTTTATTCATAGCTAAATTGGTAGACCATATCTGGGTAAACGTTCGATTTGATTCGATATTTCGAAGATTTCGACGGTCGCTTGCCACCGCGTTCGTGCTGGCTCCAGCGCTGGCCGGCGCGTGCGACATGGTGGCCCTGCAGGTCGTGCACAGCCGGGCCACCGCTCGCGGCGTGACGGTTGCGCTCGGCGCGGCCGATGACACCGCGCATCCGGCGGCGTGGCAGGGGCCGGTCACCATCTCGGCAGGCGCCGCGCCCGCCTGTGTGGTCGGCGACGAAGTGGCCATCGTCGAAGCGCCGGTCCTGCTGGGTCGCGGCATTCTGTACCTGCCGACCTATTCGGGCAGCAACAACCGCGTCTATGCCGTGGATTCCCGCAGTTGCCGCGTGCTTTGGCGCAGCGGCTATTTCAACGGGGCCACGAGTTTTAGCGGCGGCCGGCTGAGCATGGGGGAAAAGTCCGCGCGGCTGGACGACAACTGCCATCCGGTGCGCGGGATGACGATGGCGCGGTGAAGGAGCTTGGTCGCCCGGTGGCTGTTGCCGCAACGTCACGTGGCCCGTCGCGGAACGCGTCGAATCGGGATCATTTCCGGAAAATTCCACGAGGAATGCAAGGTTGCGCCCGCGCGCGCGGCGTTTCTGTTCTAGCATCAAGGACATGACTACCACGCATTTCGGTTTCCAGTCGGTCGAAGAGGGGGACAAGGCGCGCCGGGTGCGCGGTGTGTTCGATTCGGTCGCGCCCAAATACGATCTGATGAACGACCTCATGTCGCTGGGCCTGCACCGCGCCTGGAAGGCCTACACCGTGCTGGTGGCCGATGTGCGCGAGGGCGATGCGGTGCTCGACATCGCGGGCGGCACGGGCGACCTGGCGCTGGCCTTTGCGCGCAAGGTGGGCGCGTCCGGGCGCGTGGTGCACACCGACATCAACGAGGCCATGCTGCGCACCGGGCGCGAGCGCCTGCTCGATGCCGGCGTGGCACTGCCGACGCTGGTGTGCGACGCCGAGCGGCTGCCGTTTGCCGGCGACTCGTTCGATGTGGTGAGCGTGGCGTTCGGCCTGCGCAACATGACGCACAAGGACGCGGCGCTGGCCGAGATGTGCCGCGTGCTGCGGCCCGGCGGCAAGTTGCTGGTGCTCGAATTTTCCAGGGTGGCGAAACCACTGGAGAAGCTGTACGACTGGTATTCGTTCAAGGTTCTTCCCAGCCTGGGCAAACTGGTGGCGGGCGATGACGCGAGCTACCGTTATCTGGCGGAGTCGATTCGCATGCACCCCGATCAGCAGACGCTCAAAGTCCTGATGAAACAAAATGGCTTTGGCCATGTGGACTACCACAACCTGTCCGGCGGCGTGGTGGCATTGCATGTTGGAATCAAGTGCTGACGGATTTCAAACGGGGAGATTGACGTGAGGTACTGGGCTTTGATTTTGATGGCGGCTCTGGCCCTGACCAGCCTGAACGTCGAGGCAGCGCGCATGGGCGGCGGCCGCTCGGTGGGCCAGCAATCCGGTCGCGTGGTGCAGCGCGAGGCGGCCCGGGCGCCGGGCGGCGCGCTTCAGAATGCCGCGAAGCCGGCGCCGGCTGCTGGCGCCGCCGCGGCGCCGCGCAATCCGTTGGGGGGCATGCTGGGCGGTCTGGCGGCCGGGCTGGGGCTGGCCTGGCTGGCGCATTCGCTCGGGTTGGGGGCGGCATTCGGGCAAGTGCTGCTGCTGGCGCTGGTGGTGTTGATCGGTCTTGCGCTGTACGCGATGGTGATGCGCGCGCGCAAGCCGGCCGCGCCGTCCAGCGCGTTCGCGTTCCAGGGTGTGGGAGGGAGCGCACCGGCGGCAGTCACGCCGCGCCAGTACAGCCCCGACAACGTGGGCAACGACGCGTCGGCACGTCCGTGGGAGCGCAGCGGCATGGCGCTGGATCCGGGCAAATCCACGGGCGGCGCGGCGGCCCTGCCCGGCGCGGGAACCCTCATCGGCACGGCGCTGGAGGGCCGGCAAAGCTGGGGCATCCCCGCCGGGTTCGACGCGGACGGGTTTCTCGCGGCCGCCAAGCGCAACTTCGTGACGCTGCAGGACGCGTGGGATCGCGCGGACATCGCCGTGCTGCGCGCCATGATGACCGATGACATGGTCAGCGAGATCAAGACCCAGTTGTCCGAGCGGGCGGCGCACACCGGCGGGCAGCCGAACCGTACCGACGTGGTGATGCTGCAGGCCCAGTTGCTGGGCATCGAAGACCTGGGCGAGGGCTACCTGGCGAGCGTGGAGTTTTCCGGGATGATCCGCGAGGAGCCCTCCGCTGGCCCCAGTCCTTTCCGGGAGGTCTGGAACATGTCCAAGCCCAAGAACGGCTCGATCGGCTGGCTGGTGGCCGGCGTGCAGGCGCTGCAATAACGAGCGGGCCGGCGCCTCGGGCGCCGTGCGGGCTTTTCGCGACTTTCGGGGAATAATCGGGGGCTATGGCAACACAGTCCCCGATTTCCATTCTGAGCGGCATGGTCGACAAACTGGCGACCGGCCTGCAGCCTCCCGCCTGGGTGGTGGACGAATTGCAGCACCGGCTGGTCCTGTTCCTCAACCACGTGCTGCTGCAGGAGCCCGAGGCGATGGCCCGGCTGGCGCGGCAGAAGGGCCGCGTGGTGCTGGCCCAGTGGCGTTCGTTCTCGATCCGGCTGGAGGCCACGCCAGCCGGGCTGCTCGACATCGCTGCGGCAACCACGCGGCCCGACCTGACACTGGCCATGCTGCAGGTGTCGCCGCTCGAAGTGGCGCAGGCGGCGCTGCGCGGCGACAAGCCCGAGGTGCGCATCGAAGGGGACGTGCAACTGGCAGCCGACGTGAACTGGCTGGTGGAGCATGTGCGCTGGGACGCCGAGGAAGACCTGTCGCGCGTGTTGGGCGATGCGCCGGCCCACGCGCTGGGCCAGGCCGCGCGCGGCCTGCTGGGCGGGTTGCGCCAATTCACCGGCGCGCACCCGGCGGCTTCCTCCGCGGGAGCCGGCAAGGCCCAGCCATGAGGCGAATGTTCCGCGGCGCCTTCATCGTGCTGATCGCGCTGCGCTACGGGCTCGACGAGCTGGTGCTCACGAGTTTTCAGAAACCCTGGTTGCGCGCGATCGCACGCGTAGTCTCGGTCGGGCGCAACCTGAAGGCGCCGCGTGGACAGCGCCTGCGCGAGGCGCTGGAGCGGCTCGGGCCGATTTTCGTGAAGTTTGGCCAGGTGCTGTCGACCCGCCCCGATCTGATGCCGGGCGACATTGCCGAGGAACTTGCGCGGCTGCAGGATCGTGTGCCGCCGTTTGACTCGGCGATTGCCGTGGCGACCATCGAGCGCGCCTTTCGCAAGCCGGTGGACGAGATTTTCACCAGCTTCGAGCGCGAGCCGGTTGCCAGCGCCTCGATTGCGCAGGTTCACTTCGCCATGCTGCGAGGCCAGGACGGCCGCGAGCGCGAAGTCGCCGTCAAGGTGCTGCGCCCGAACATGCGGCCGGCGATTGAAAAGGACCTGAGCCTGATGCGCATGATGGCGGGCTGGGTGGAGCGTCTGTCGAGTGACGGCAAGCGCCTGAAGCCGCGCGAGGTGGTCGCCGAGTTTGACAAGTACCTGCATGACGAACTGGACCTGGTGCGCGAAGCGTCGAGCGCCGCGCAGCTGCGCCGCAACATGCAGGGGCTGGATCTGGTGCTGATCCCGGAGATGTTCTGGGAATACTGCATGCCCGAAGTGATCGTGATGGAGCGCATGACCGGCGTTCCGATCAGCCAGACCGAGCGTTTGCGCGCCGCTGGCGTGGACATTGCCAAGCTGGCGCGCGATGGCGTGACGATTTTTTTCACCCAGGTGTTTCGCGACGGGTTTTTCCACGCCGACATGCATCCGGGCAATCTGCAGGTCAGCATCCAGCCGGGCACGCTGGGGCGCTACATCCTGCTGGACTTCGGCATCGTGGGCACGCTCACCGAGTTCGACAAGGAATACCTTGCGCAGAACTTCACTGCGTTTTTCCGGCGCGACTACAAGCGCGTGGCGGAGCTGCACATCGAGTCCGGCTGGGTGCCTGGCGGCACCCGTGTGGACGAACTGGAGTCGGCCATTCGCAGCGTCTGCGAACCGTATTTCGATCGCCCGCTGAAGGAAATTTCGCTGGGCATGGTGTTGATGCGACTGTTCCAGACCTCGCGGCGCTTCCAGGTGGAAATCCAGCCACAACTGGTGCTGCTGCAAAAGACCCTGCTCAATATCGAAGGGCTGGGGCGTGAGCTCGACCCGGAACTGGATCTGTGGGCGACCGCCAAACCCTTCCTGGAAAAGTGGATGCTGGAGCAGGTCGGGCCAAAGAAACTCATCGATCAGCTGAAGGACCAGGCACCTCGCTATGCCAAGCTGCTGCCGGAGCTGCCGCGCCTGCTGCACGACTATCTGCTGCGGCCCCACGGCGATCAGCGGCGCGAACTGCTGGAATTGCTGGCCGAACAGAAACGCACCAACCGGTTGTTGCAGGGGCTGATCTATGGCGGCCTTGGCTTTGTGCTGGGTCTGATCGTGATGCAGGTCGTGCTGCGCGTGTTCGTGTCCTGACCGGGAGTCTGCGCGGGGCGCGGGTTGACCCGGCGCGGCATGGGGCGATCAGGGATTGATTTTCGGGTCGACGCCTATAATTAGAGGTTTTGCACCTGTCCTGAAGTCCGAAACGTCATGCCAATCTACGCTTACCGATGCGAGTCCTGCGGGCATAGCAAAGACGTATTGCAAAAAATCTCCGACGCACCGCTGACGGTCTGCCCGAAATGTGGCGCCGCCAGCTTCCGCAAGCAGGTCACCGCGGCCGGGTTCAGGCTCAAGGGGGCGGGCTGGTATGTCACGGATTTCCGTGGGGGCGATGCTACGGCTGCGCCCGCCAGCGCCGATAACGGCGCCCACGCTGAGGCCAAGACCGACCCGAAGGTCGATGGCAAGCCATCCGAGGGCGCCGCCGCGCCAGCCAAATCCGACGCCGCACCGGCCAAATCCCCGGCCGGGCCCGCCAAACCCGACGCTGCGCCGGCGCCGGCGCCGGCCGCGGATTCCAGCCACTGAGGGCCATGATGGCTGCAATCCGCAAATGGCTGCTGGCCGGTTTGCTGGTGATCGTGCCTGTTGCGATCACCATCTGGGTACTGGACTGGATCGTCAGCACCCTGGACAAGACGCTGTTGATCCTGCCGGAGAGCTGGCAGCCCGACCGGATTCTGGGATTTCACGTGCCGGGATTCGGGGTGCTGCTGGCGCTGGCCGTTTTGCTGGTGGTGGGTGCGACGACCAGCAATTTCCTCGGCCGCAAGCTGGTGGATTGGTGGGATCTGCTGCTGCATCGCATTCCGGTCGTGCGTTCCATCTATTCCGGTGTCAAGCAGGTATCCGACACGTTGTTTTCCGAGAACGGCAACGCGTTTCGCACCGCGGTGCTGCTGCAGTGGCCGCGTGAGGGCGTCTGGACCATCGGTTTCGTGACTGGCACACCGGGCGGCGATGCGGCCACTCATTTACCCCACGATTGTCTGAGTGTGTATGTGCCCACCACGCCGAATCCGACCGGCGGTTATTTCGTGATGCTGCGCAAGAGCGATTGCATCGAACTGAAGATGAGCGTCGATGAGGCCTTCAAGTACGTGGTCTCGATGGGCGTCGTGGTTCCGGGCGGCCCCGGCGAGGCCGTGGCCGGCGCCCGCTCCCGGCTCACGGGTACCCAGGCGTTTTGAGTGAAGAGAAGCAGAGAAGAATGACCATGGCTATGCGTTCCCATTATTGCGGTCTGGTGACCGAGGCCTTGACGGGCGAAACCGTGGCGCTGTGCGGCTGGGTCAACCGGCGTCGCGACCATGGCGGCGTGATTTTTGTGGATTTGCGCGATCGCGAAGGCTATGTCCAGGTGGTGTGCGATCCGGACCGCGCCGCGGTGTTCGCCGTGGCGGAGGATCTCCGCAACGAGTTCTGCATCCAGGTCAAAGGCATGGTGCGCGCCCGCCCAGAAGGCACCATCAACGAGAATCTCAAGAGCGGCAGGGTCGAGGTGCTGTGCCATGAACTCACGGTGCTGAATCCCTCCGTGACGCCACCGTTCCAGCTCGACGACGACAATCTTTCGGAAACCACGCGCCTGACGCACCGCGTGCTGGACCTGCGCCGCCCGTACATGCAAAACAACCTGATGCTGCGGTACAGGACGGCCATGGAGGTGCGCAAGTTTCTCGATGCCCACGGTTTCATCGACATCGAAACGCCGATGCTGGGCAAGTCCACGCCCGAGGGTGCGCGTGACTACCTGGTGCCGTCCCGGGTGCACGATGGCATGTTTTTCGCGCTGCCGCAGTCGCCCCAGCTGTTCAAGCAGTTGCTCATGGTGGCCGGGTTCGACCGCTATTACCAGATCACCAAATGCTTTCGCGACGAAGATCTGCGGGCGGATCGCCAGCCCGAGTTCACCCAGATCGACATCGAGACCTCGTTCCTGACCGAGCAGGAGATCCGCGACCTGTTCCAGCGCATGATCAGCACCGTCTTCAAGAGTGTTCTGGAAGTCGATCTGGGCGAGTTTCCGGTGATGGCCTATTCGCAGGCCATGCACCGCTTCGGCTCCGACAAGCCGGACCTGCGCGTCAAGCTGGAACTGACCGAGTTGACCGAGGTGATGGCGGATGTGGAGTTCAAGGTCTTCGCGGGCGCCGCCACCATGAAGGGCGGCCGCGTGGCGGCCCTGCGCGTGCCGGGCGGGGCCCGCGAGGCGGGCGGCCTCTCCCGCGGCGAGATCGATGGCTATGCCGAGTTCGTGAAGATTTACGGTGCCCGGGGCCTGGCCTATATCAAGGTGAACGAGCGGGCGCGCGGGCGCGATGGCCTGCAAAGCCCGATCGTCAAGAACATCCATGACGCGGCCCTGGCGCAGTTGCTCGAGCGTACCGGCGCGCAGGACGGCGACCTGATTTTCTTCGGCGCCGACAAGGCCAAGGTAGTGAACGATGCCATGGGGGCGTTGCGCCTGAAGATTGGCCACAGCGAGTTTGGCAAGAAGAACGGCCTGTTCGAGGCAGGCTGGCGGCCGATGTGGGTGGTGGACTTTCCCATGTTCGAGTTCGATGAAGAGGCCCAGCGCTACAACGCGGTGCACCACCCCTTCACCGCGCCCAAAGACGGGCATGAGGACTGGATGGTGACGGCGCCCGAGAAATGCCTGGCCAAGGGCTACGACATGGTGCTCAACGGCTGGGAGATCGGCGGCGGATCGGTGCGCATCCACCGTGCCGACGTGCAGCAAAAAGTCTTTGACGCGCTCAAGATCAGCGCCGAGGACGCCCAGCACAAGTTCGGCTTTCTGCTCGATGCGCTGCAATACGGCGCGCCGCCGCACGGGGGCCTGGCGTTCGGTCTGGATCGGATCGTGACCCTCATGACGGGCGCTGAATCCATACGCGATGTGATTGCGTTCCCGAAGACCCAGCGCGCGCAGGATTTGCTGACCCAGGCGCCGACGCCGGTGGACGAGAAGCAGTTGCGCGAGTTGCATATCCGCCTTCGCAATAGCGAGCTGGCCCGGCCCGAGTGACCGCGGGATTGCGCTCCCTGATTGGGGCACAATGAAAGGGCGCCCCTCTGGCGCCCTTTTTCATGTCCGAGCGATACAAGATCCCCTTGTCCGTGCTGGTGGTGATCCACACGCCGGCGCTCGATGTGCTGCTGATCAAGCGTGCCGATGCGCTGGAATTCTGGCAGTCGGTGACGGGGAGCAAGGACAACGTTGCTGAGGATTTCCGCGGCACCGCGGCGCGCGAGGTGCGGGAGGAAACGGGCATCGACTGCGCTCCCGGCACGGCGCTGCATGCCGGCCTGGTGGACTGGCATCTGGAAAACGTTTACGACATTTATCCAGGCTGGCAGCACCGTTACGCGCCGGGGGTCACGCGCAACACCGAGCATGTGTTCGGGCTGCAAGTGCCGGCCGACACGCCGGTCACCCTGAATCCGCGCGAACACACGGCCAGCCAGTGGCTGCCGTGGCGCGAGGCGGCCGACCGATGCTATTCGCCTTCCAACGCCGAGGCTATCTTGCTGCTGCCGGAAATGATCGGCGTAAAGTTTGCACCATGACCCTGCTGCGCGTGGCAACCTACAACATCCACAAGGGCGTTCAAGGCATCGGCCCGCGCCGCCGGCTCGAGATCCATAACCTGGGCCACGCGGTGGAGCAGATCGATGCCGACGTCGTGTGCCTGCAGGAAGTGCGCAAGCTGCATCGGCGCGAGGCGCGGCATTTCGCGCGCTGGCCGGAGTTGCCCCAGGCCCAGTTCCTGGCCCCCGAAGGCTACGAAGCGGTGTACCAGACGAACGCGTTCACGCGCTACGGCGAGCATGGCAATGCGCTGCTGTCGCGCTGGCCCGTGATCGACCATCAGCACGAAGACATGTCGGATCACCGCTTCGAGCAGCGCGGGCTGCTGCATGTCGAGGTGCAGGTTCAGGCCCGCGCGGTCCATGTGATCGTGGTGCACCTGGGTCTGATTCCGGCCAGCCGTACCCGGCAGGTCGAGCAGCTCAAGCGATTCATCGCGCGCGAGGTGCCGGCGCGCGCGCCGCTGCTCGTGGCCGGGGACTTCAACGACTGGGGCGTCCATATCCAGCGGGCCTTGAGCGCCATCAACCTGGTGGCGCTGGAGGACCAGCGCAGCGCCACCTATCCAGCCCGCCTGCCGGTGGTGCAACTGGATCACATTTATTCGAGGGGCCTCACGCCGATGCGACTGGAGATCCCGCGTGGGCGCATCTGGTGGCGCATGTCGGACCATCTGCCGCTGATTGCCGAGTTTGAACTCTGACCTGTTCCTGCCGGCAACGCCGCTGCAAGGCGAGCGGCCGATCCAGCTTTTGCAGGGCAGCGCCGAGTTTTTCCCCGCGCTGGTGGCCGCCGTGGATCGGGCCCGGATCGAGGTACGGCTGGAAACCTACATCTTCGACTTCACGAGCAGCGCCGCCGGCGTGGCGCATGCGCTGATGCGCGCGGCACGGCGCGGGGTGACGGTGCAACTCGTGGTCGACGGGGTGGGAACCGGCCCGTTGCCGCCCGAATGGCGGGCTCGTTTCGAGCAGGCCGGTGTGCAGTGGCGCGTCTACTCGTCACTCGGGCCGCTGGGCCTGCTGCTGCCCAGGCGCTGGCGGCGCCTGCACCGCAAGCTGTGCGCGGTCGATGGCGCGGTGGCCTATTGCGGCGGTATCAACATCCTGGACGACCTGCACGACCCCCACCACGGCGCGCTGGCGCTGCCGCGCCTGGACTTTGCGGTGCGCGTGTCCGGCGTGCTGGCGCAGCAGGTTCAGGACGTCATGGCGCAGCTGTGGCGGCACCTGCAGGCCGTGCGTGACGGCCGGCCCCGCCCATTTCCGGCCGCGCCGGGTGCGCCGCGTGTGTCCAGGGGCTCCCGGCGCGATGCACGCCGGGCCGCGCGCGCCAGCGCAGGGGGCGCGCAGGCTGCCTGGGCTGCCCTGCTGCTGCGCGACAACCTGCGCCACCGCAGCCGGATCGAGAAGGCCTATCGCCGGGCGATCGGCGAGGCGCGCCGGGAAGTCATCATTGCCAACGCCTATTTTCTGCCGGGGCGCAAGTTGCGCCGGGCGCTCATGATGGCGGCCCGGCGCGGCGTGCGGGTGCAGCTGCTGCTGCAGGGGAAGTATGAATATTTCATGCAATACCACGCGGCCCGGCCGGTGTACGGCGCGCTGCTCGGCAGCGGCGTGGAGATCTACGAGTATGCGGCGAGCTTTCTGCACGCGAAGGTGGCGGTGGTGGACGGCCACTGGACGACGGTCGGTTCATCCAACCTGGATCCCTTGAGCCTGCTGCTGGCGCGTGAGGCGAACGTGGTGGTGAATGATGCGGGCCTGGCCGGCGAACTGCGCGGCCGGCTTGTCCGCGCCATGACCGAGGGCGGCCGGCGCGTGGATGCGGCGCACTACGCCGCCAGGCCGTGGCGCCAGCGGCTGCGCGACCGCGTGGCCTTTGGGCTGATGCGGGCGGCGCTGTTTCTCACCGGCTACCGCTACTGAAAACCGTGTACTCCTGAAGTGATAGCTACTTGAATAGAGTGCGTATGGGGTTGCAGCATTTACCATGCATTGTGAATCGCTGGTAACATGTTTTCATGTTATTGAAAACACCAGACACCATGAGTTCAGCCGAACAAGATGAGGGCACGCCGGTGTCCGTGAAGATACGCGAGCGGCTGGTAGCCGCGCGCCGGCGCTTTCATTCGAACGACAATATCGCCGATTTCATCAAGCCGGGCGAGCTTGACCAGTTGCTCGACGAGGTCGAGGGCAAGCTCAAGGGCGTGCTCGAAAGCATGGTGATCGATACCGATGGCGACCACAACACGCACAACACTGCCCGGCGCGTGGCGAAGATGTACCTGCGCGAGGTTTTCAATGGCCGCTACGTGCAGGCGCCGTCGATCACGGAATTCCCGAATGTCGAGCACCTGAACGAGCTGATGATCGTCGGACCCATTACCGTGCGCAGCGCCTGCTCGCACCACTTCTGTCCGGTCATCGGAAAAATCTGGATTGGCGTGATGCCGAACGAACACACCAACGTGATCGGCCTGTCCAAGTACGCGCGGCTGGCCGAATGGATCATGGGGCGCCCGCAAATTCAGGAGGAAGCGGTGGTGCAGCTCGCCGACCTGATCCAGAGCACGACCCAGCCCGATGGTCTGGCCATCGTCATGCAGGCGAGCCACTATTGCATGGCATGGCGCGGCGTGAAGGATCTGGACAGCAAGATGATCAACTCGGTCATGCGCGGCGCGTTCCTGAAGGACCCGAACCTGCGCCGCGAATTCTTATCCCTGATTCCGCAAAAGGATTGATGCCATGCTCGTACGTTTGCTTTATGCCAGCCGCGCCGTGGACCCGAGCCCGGCCGCGATCGATTCGATTTTGACGCAGTCGCGCCAGTACAACCCGGTCTCGGGCATCACGGGCATCCTGTGTTACGGCGGCGGCGTTTTTCTTCAGGCCATCGAGGGCGGACGGGTTCCGGTGAATGACCTGTATGGCCACATCCAGAAGGATCCGCGGCACAAGGACGTGGTGCTGCTGAGCTACGAGGAAATTTCCGAACGCCGATTCGGCGGATGGACCATGGGCCAGGTCAACCTCTCCAAGATCAACACGAATATTCTGATGAAGTATTCGGAGAAGCCCGAACTCGACCCTTATGCGGTGTCGGGCCGCGTGTCGCTCGCTTTGCTCGAGGAGTTGATGGCCACGGCCTCGATCTGCGGCAGGATCTGATGGCCCGCGCCCGCGTCCTGTGAGCGGCCCATCGGCACTCGCGTCCGGACCCGACGCGCCGCTGCTCGTGGGTTGCGACTTCAGCAGCAGTCCCTCGCGCCGAAAACCCGTTGTTTTGGCTCTGGGGTCCTTGTCAGGCATGCGCGTTGTGCTAATGAAACTGGAGCGCCTCGAATCCCTGGATGGCTTTGGGCAATGGCTGCGCGAGCCGCGTGCGTGGGTGGGCGCATTCGACTTTCCGTTCGGCCTGCCGCGCCCGCTGGTCGAACATCTGGGCTGGCCGACGCAGTGGAATGCCTGCATCAACCACTATGCCGGCCTGAGCCGCGAGACGATCCGGGCGACATTCGCCGCGTATTGCGACGCGCGTCCCGCCGGCGCCAAATTCGCGCATCGCAAGACCGACGGGCCCGCCGGTTCGAGCCCGTCCATGAAATGGGTGAACCCGCCGGTGGCATTCATGCTGCATGCGGGTGTACCGCTGCTGCGGGACGCCGGTGCGTATTTGCCCGGTCTGCACGAGGGCGACCGTGCGAGGGTGGCGCTCGAAGGCTATCCCGGGCTGCTGGCGCGCGAGATCCTGGGCCGGCGCAGCTACAAGAGCGACAGCGCCGTGAAACAGACACCCGAGCGCCTGATTGCGCGCAAAGACCTGCTCACCGCGCTGGAGCACGGCCAGACCCGGTTGGGCCTGCACCTGAAACTGACCCATGCCCAGCGCGATGCGCTGGCCGACGATGCGAGCGGCGATTGCCTGGATGCCACGCTGTGCCTGCTGCAGGCCGCCTGGGCGCAGACCCGGCATGCGCAGGGAGCGCCATGCTACGGATTGCCCGCGGATATCGATCCGCTGGAAGGCTGGATCGTCAGTGCGGTACCCCATCAGCGCTGCGGCATGTCCTTGTAGGAATAGCCCAGGCTCACCGTGGCGTCGGCGGGAATGGCCGGCATGGTGGCGTCCCAGGCCTGCCAGGCCGCGCGCATCGCGTCCAGGCGCGCCGGCTCCAGCCGCGCGTGGTTTGCGCGCTCACGCTCGTCGGCCGGAATGTTGAACAGGTATTCGTTTCCGTCCACCGTGAGGTATTTCCAGTCGCCGTCGCGCAGCGCGCGCTGGCTGCGGTGGTTCATGCGCCAGTGCAGCGGCCGGTGAAAATGGTGTGACGGATCGCGCAGCACCGGCAGCAGCGATACACCGTCCAGCGGGTAATCCGGATGCGCCGCCGCACCGGCCGCGTCCAGCAGGGTGGCCGACCAGTCCATGGTCATGCAGTGCTGGGTGCTTTCGGCGCCCGGTTTGATCATTTCCGGCCAATGGGCGATCCACGGCACGCGGATGCCGCCCTCGGTCAGGTCCATCTTGCCGCCCACCAGCGGCCAGTTGTCGGAAAAACGTTCGCCGCCGTTGTCACTGGTGAACACCACCAGCGTGTTGCGGGCGATGCCGTGCTTTTCGAGCGCGGCCATGAGCCAGCCGATGCCCTCGTCCATGTGATGGATCATGCGCCGGTAAATGTGGATGTTGCCGCCCGCCAGGTCGAACAGGTTGTTCTTGATGGCCGGCGCCTTGTGCGCGTCGTCGCGCGTCTCCCACGGCCAGTGCGGCGCGGTGTAGTGCAGGCTCAGGAAGAACGGCGACGGCTGCTGCGCCATGCGATCCACGTAGTCGACGGCACGTTGCGAGAGCAGGTCGGTCAGGTAGCCCTCATGGTGTTGATCTTCTTCACCGACACACAGGTCGTGCCGGCCACTCGAATCGCAGTGGGTGAAGTAGTCGACACCGCCCGAGGTCGGGCCGAAGAATTCCTCGTAGCCCGAGCGCAGCGGGCCGAAGTTCGGCAGATAGCCCAGGTGCCATTTGCCGATCAGCGCGGTGCGGTAGCCGGCGCCGCGCAGCAGCGAGGGCAGCGTCGGGTGCTCGGGGGGCAGGCCGAGCGTGGCGCTGCCGCGGCTCTTGCTGTTGATCGGTTCCTCGGCCGCGCCGCGCAGGCGGTACTGGTAGCGGGCCGTCATCAGCGCGAAGCGCGTGGGCGAACACACGGGGGAATTCGCATAACCCTGGGTGAACTTGAGCCCCTGGGCAGCAAGTCCGTCCAGAACGGGTGAGACGGACCCAAAGAGGGCATCGCGCCCGCCATAGCACCCCAGGTCGGCATAACCGAGATCGTCGGCGACGATGAAGATGATGTTGGGTTGTTTCATCGGATCCGCGCGTTTCCTTGTTCAGCCGAGTTTCATGCCGGTCGTTTGAATGATATGGCCAAAGCGCTCCGAATCCTGTGCCAGCCGCTTCTCGGCGGCGGCGCCCGTGGCGCCATCGAACTGAAGGTCCAGGACGCCCATGTGTTTTCGCATGTCGGGGCGCGCGAGTGCGTCCGCAAAGGCCTGTTGCAGTACCTGCACGACCGGCTCGGGGGTGGCGGCAGGCACCATGGCCACATACAGCACCTCCTGCTGCAGAGCCTCGTATCCGAGTTCGGCCACGGTGGGTATGTCCGGAGCCAGTTTCGAGCGCTGCCGGCTGGTGACCGCCAACGCCGTGATTTTGCCGGCTTTGACGAAGGGCAGCATGCCCGGGGTGGCCAGCACGCCCCCATCGACCTCGCCCGAGACGACGGCGCTGACGGCGGGGGAATTGCCCTTGAAGGGGATGTGAACGAGCTTGTCCTTCGTCAATTCGTTGAACAACGCCACCTCCAGGTGACCTGGACTTCCGTTTCCTCCGGAGCTGAAATTCAGCGTCTTCGTCTTTGCCCGCGCGACGAGTTCGCTCATCGACTTGATGCCGGTAGTTGGATTGACGCCCACCAACAGGCCCGATGTGGCCAGAATCATGACGGGTTTGAAATCGCTGGCTTTGAAGGGGATGGATTTGTAAAGGTGCGGATTGACCGTGAAGGTGGTGCCAATGCCGAACAGCACGGTGTAACCGTCAGGCCGGCTCTTGGCCACGTAGTCGGCCCCGATGTTGCCGGCAGCTCCGGGCTTGTTTTCCACGATGAAGTGCTGCTTCAGGGTGGTGTCCAGGACGCTGGCGATCGAACGTGCGAGGATGTCCGAGGGACCACCGGGCGGAAACGTGTTGACGAACGTCACGGCTTTGTCCGGATAAGTGCCTTGTGCAAGCGCCTGTCCCGCGCCTGGTCCCAGCGTCACCAGCAGGGCGGTGACGGCAGCAATCGATTGGCGGCGAGTCAGTGGGCGATCGTTGAACATGGGAGCTACCTTTCGTGCAAGCCTTCAGATGAAGTGCAATGGCCACCGGCCACGCCGCATCACGGATGCCGCGCGCCGATGTATTTGCACGGACACTTTAACCACCACACAATCAATTGATCTAATCAATCATTCTTGGGAGTAACCCGCATGTCCCGTCCCGAATCGTTGGCCAGCCCGACAAGCCTGGATGGCCTGTTGCTTTACCGCATGAGCCGGGTCCTGGCGGTCTCAGGCAGTCTGGTGGTGCGTTTATGCGAGGGGCAATTCGGCATCACCCGGCGTGAGTGGCGGGTGCTGGCTCTGCTGGCCCTTGAGGAGGGGGTATTTTCGTCGGAGCTCGCGCAACGTGCCCAGTTGGACCGGGCACGCACCTCCAGGGCGCTCACCACCCTGGTCGCGAAGAAGCTGGTGCGGCGCGATGCGCGGCCGGATGACCGGCGACAGATTTCACTGGCGCTGACGGATGAAGGCCGGGCGCTCTATGCGGCCATATTCCCGCTCGTCACCGGGATCAACCAGCAATTGCTGTCGGCGCTGGGCAGGCCGGAGATCGACGCGCTGGACAATATATTGATTCGCCTGCAGCAGCGGGCCGGCGAGATGGTCGAGCGCGCCGATCTGCCCAGGGCCGACCGTCGGCACGGCACACGCATGCGTCGCGAATTGATGGATCCGGATCCCGATGCGGCAGAATCCGGCCGCGGGTGACGGTTTCAGCAGCCACCGCGTCATGGCCGTACGAGGATGCTGTCATGCACGTCCCTCACGCCATTGACGCTGCGCGCATCGCTCACGGCGCGGTCCCTTTCCTCGGCCGACTTGGCGAATCCGGACAATTGAACCGTGCCGTTCAAGGTATTGACCTTGATGGCGGTGGCGTCCACATTGTGGTCTCCGACAAATTTGGCTTTGACTTGTGCGGTGATGGACGCATCGTCCACGTAGGACCCCATGGTTTCCTGGCCGCGCGAGACGGCACAACCCGTGGTGATGGCCAAGATGCCGGTGAGAGCTGCAAATGCGATGGCGCGGGTGTATTTCATGATGGTTTCTTCCAATAGGGCGGATGGTTTTCGACTCGACGTCGAACATGACGGATTTACCCGCCGTTTCGACGACGTCCTGAGAGGCGCGGCGTGAAAAGCGCGATCGCCGCACCGGTCATGACAAGCTTGAGGCCGGCGCCGGCCGCTGTTTATCGGCGGGCACCCTGCGCCGCTGTCAGTTTTTGCGGTGCAGGGGTGTAGGAGCGCGCTGACACACAGGCAGGTGCCTGCGCCGTGCAACCAGTCAGGCCTTCTTGCCGGAGTCCTTGGGGATGAAGGCGGAGATACAGCTCCCTTCGCCGGCGCGAGAGGTGACGGTGAGGCGGCCGCCCGTTGCCTCCACCCGGTGTTTCATGCCGCTCAGTCCGTGGCTGGAGCGGGGCGTGCGGGTGGCGTCGAATCCCTGGCCATCGTCCGTGACGTCCACGTTGATGTAGCCATCGAAGTTCTGCAGCCGGACGGCGACCTTGCGCGCGTTCGCATACTTGCCAATATTGGTCAGCGACTCCTGCACCAACCGGTAGATCGTGAGTTGCGCCGAATCGGCCAGCTCAACCGGATCGAGCTCCGTGCTGACGTCCACGCGGGCCCGCTCGCCGAATTCTTGTGCCAGGATTTCAAGCGCGGCCGCCAACCCCAGGTGCGCCAGCGACGACGGGCGCAGATCTTCGACGATGCGGCGCGACAGTGCGATGCCACTATTGAGCGTGTCGTTCAGGTGTTGCAGGCGCTGTGCCGTGTCCGCGGATGCGTTGCCCTGTCTCGACTTGAGTCTGGCCACGTCCAGCTTGGCCGCGGTCAGCAGCGAGCCGAGTTCGTCGTGCAATTCGCGGGCCAGATGGCCGCGCTCTTCCTCGCGCACCTGCTGCAAGTGGGTGGCCAGCGCGGCCAGATTCTCGGTACGCTCACGCACCTGGCGCTCGAGCTGATCGCGCTCGCGCTTCAGGGATTCCTGCTCCCTCTGTCCCGACAGCTGCAGCGCATTGCTCTGGCGCAGATACATGTAGAACGCGAGCAGCCCGGTCAGGGCGACCAGCGCGATGCCGATGCGCGACAGCTGCAGGGCTTGCAGAATTTGCGCCTGGTTGATCTCCACCTTGCGCGCGCTGCGCTCGATCAGTTTGTCGAACTGGCTTCGGATGGCGTCCATTTGCTCCTTGCCCACGTCGGTAAGCAGCACGGCTTTCCAGCCGTCTTCCTTCCCCTGCTCGCGCAGGCGGACTGTGACGGCCATGGCCGATATCTTGCCTGCCACGTCCTTCGCCAATTTGTCGAATTCAAGGAGATCATCGGGATTTTCGGCATAGCCTGCGCGCAACTGCTCCAGGGTCCGGTGCACCGCGTTCACGGCCGAGTCATAGGGCGCGAGGTAATCGGTATTGCCCGTCAGCAGATAGCCGCGCTGCCCCGTTTCCGCATCGAGCATGATTTTGAGCAGGGTTCCGAGGTCGGTGCGCGCGCGCTGTGCTTTCGCCATGTCGTGCATGGCCGCGACAGACCGCTTGTAACCCGCTTCGTTGATGCCCACCAGGAGACAGGCCGCCAGCGCCGCCAGAACCAGGCTGACCGTTACCTTCGGCATTGCAAACCATCGCATACGGCTCTCCTGTGAATGCAGCGCACAATTCGTGAATAATCAAAAAACGGCAAGCTTGCCGAAGGATACCGGGATGATCAAGATCGGGATTGTCGACGACCATGTCATCGTGCGAACGGGGCTGCGACAGTTCTTCGCCGAACAAGTGGACCTGCGCGTGGTGGGCGAGGCCGCCAGCGGGCGCGAAGCCATCGACCTGGTGCGCACAACCGAAATGGATGTGCTGGTTCTGGACCTTTCGATGCCCGGCCAGAGCGGCCTGGATGCCCTGGCCATGATCCGCGCCAAGGCGCCGGACATCGGTGTGCTGATCCTGAGCGGTTATCCCGAAGAGCATTACGCCCTGAATCTGATTCGCCAGGGGGCCAGCGGCTACCTGAACAAGCAGTGCGATCCGATGGAAATCGTGCAGGCCCTGCGAACGATTGCGCAGGGCCGGCGCTACATTTCGCCTTCCGTCGCCGAACTGCTGGCCCAGCAGCTCAACCAGAACAGCGAGGTGGCGCCGCATGAGCAACTGTCGGAGCGCGAGTTTCAGGTATTCCTGAAACTGGCCAAAGGCGAAACGGCGGGAGACATTGCCAAAACGCTGTCCTTGAGTGTCAAGACGGTGAGCACGTACCGCACCCGGCTCATGGAAAAAATGAATCTCTCGTCCAACAGCGATCTGACCTACTACGCGCTGAAAAACAGGCTTATTGACTGACCGGCGTATCAGGTGGCGGGCCCAGGCCGGTACAAAACTGGATCAGTGCGTCGATCTCATTGGACTTGTCAAAGACCGCGTCGACACCCAGCTGCGCGCAGCGCTTGCGAATATCGCGGGTGGCGTAATTCGTCAGAACGACAACCTTCTGGTTCGGACGACGATCGCGGCAGGCTTCCAGCACGCGAAGGCCGCTGCCCTGGCGCAGAAACAGGTCCACGATGGCGAGATCCCACGCCTGGCCGTTTTGCGTCAGCCAGTGGCTGCCCTCGTCCTCGGTCTCGGAAAATCCCACGGCCTGGATGCCAGCCAGTTCCTCCAGCGTCGCCACCAGATTTTCCCGGATGGTCGCGTTGTCCTCGACGATATAGGTTCTGGACGACACGGCAGGGTTCATTCGGGAGTTCGGGGCGACGGGCGCATGGAGAGGCTTGTGATCGTCTGGAAATATACCGTGCAGCCGGCGCCGCGGATGCCAGCCATGGCGTCGGGCGCCTGTAGGACGACGCCTACGAACCGGATGCGCCCGTGTGGGTGCCGCCGCAAACGCTGCATGCGGCGTTGCGCGACACCCGCATCTCGTTCCATTCCATCGAGCGCGCATCCAGCATCAGCAGACGGCCGGTGACCGGCCGGCCCGCGTGGCTCAGCAGTTTCAGCGCCTCGGCGGCCTGCACGGCGCCGATGATGCCGACCAGCGGCGCAAACACGCCCATGGTGGCACAGCGCGCCTCTTCGAAATTCGCCTCCGGCGGGAAGATGCAGGCGTAGCACGGCGATTGCGCGTCGCGCGGGTCGTACACGGTGACCTGACCATCGAACCGGATCGCGGCTCCCGATACCAGCGGCTTGCGGTGCCGGACGCAGGCGGCGTTCACGGCGTGGCGGGTCGCGAAATTGTCGCTGCAGTCCAGCACGACATCGGCCCGCGCCACCAGTTCGGACAACAGCGGCGCGTCGGCGCGCGCCCGCACGGGGGTTACGGCCACGGCCGGGTTGATCGCGGCCATGGACTGCATCGCGGAGTCCACTTTGGCCATGCCGATGCGTGCCGTGGCATGCGCGATCTGCCGCTGCAGATTGGTCAAATCCACCGTGTCGTCATCGACGAGCGTGATGCGGCCGATGCCGGCCGACGCAAGATATAGCGCCACGGGGGAGCCCAGGCCGCCCGCGCCGATAACCAGCGCATGCGCGGCCAGCAGCCGCTCCTGCCCCTCGATGCCGATCTCGTCGAGCAGGATGTGGCGCGAGTAGCGCAGCAGCTGGTCGTCGGTCAATTCTCTTTCTTCGCTTCCTTGCGCTCGACCGTGGTCTTGCTGACCACGACCGGCAGCCCCTTGAGCTCGTTCAGCGCCTGCTCCAGCTGGAAGTCCTGCGCACTGCCGAATTCGGGTAATTTGGGGATCGTCTTCGGGTTCAGCGTCTCAAGGTCAAGCTCCCTGCGCGCTTCCTTGCGGGCCTCGGCCAGAGCCGGGTCCTTGGCCGAAGGTCCCTGGCCGTTGGTGAGGTGATTGGGCAGATCGGCTTCGCGGGGTGTCAGCGCCCCGAGAAGGTTGCCCTTGGCCGTCTCGTCGACCATCACATCGGGCACGATGCCCTTGGCCTGAATGGAGCGGCCGCTGGGGGTGTAGTAGCGAGCCGTTGTGAGTTTCAGTCCGGTGTCCGGCCCGAGCGGGAGCACGGTCTGCACCGACCCCTTTCCGAAGGTCTGGTGCCCCATGATGATGCCGCGCTTGTGATCCTGCAGGGCGCCCGACACGATCTCGCTGGCGGAAGCGGTTCCCTCGTTGACCAGCACCACCAGCGGCACGGTTTTCATCGCGGCGGGCAGGTCCTGCAGCGGATCGGGACCGCCGCCGCGCTGATAGAACTCCGGTGCCGCCTTGTAGGTGACATTGCTGTCCGGCAACTGGCCCTTGGTGGATACCACGACCGAGTTGCTCGGCAGGAACGCGGCCGAAACGGCCACGGCCGAATCCAGCAGGCCGCCGGGGTCGTTGCGCAAATCCAGTACCAGCCCTTTCAGGTTGGGATCCCGTTTATAGATCTCCTCCGCCTTGAGCACGAATTCAGCGACGGTGTCGTCCTGAAACTGGCTGATGCGAATCCAGGCGTAGCCGGGCTCGATCAGCTTGCCGCGAACCGAGTGGGTCTGGATTTCCTGCCGTGTCAGGGTCACGGGGAAGCTGCGGTTCTCGCTCTTGCGCAGAATCGTGAGGGTCACCGTGGTTCCGGGCTGGCCCCGCATTTTTTTCACCGCCTCGGTGAGTGTCAGGCCCTTGACCGCGGTATCGTCAATCTTCGTGATCAGGTCGTTCGGCTTGATCCCGGCCTTGTAAGCGGGCGAGCCTTCAATCGGCGACACCACCTTGACCAGGCCGTCTTCCTGCGTGATCTCGATACCGACGCCGACAAACTTGCCGGTCGTGCCTTCACGGAATTCCTTGAACGCCGCCTTGTCGAAATATTCCGAATGCGGGTCCAGCCCCGAGACCATCCCGGAGATGGCATCGGAGATGAGTTTCTTCTCGTCCACCGGATCGACATAGTCGGTCTTGATCAGGCCGAATACCGAAGCCAGCTGCTGCAATTGCTCCAGGGGGAGTGGCGCCAGCGCGCCCCGGGCGAGTGTCTGAAGTGAGATCGTGGTCAACGCCCCGGCCAGCAGACCCACGGAAATCCAGCTTGCAATCTTCAGTTTGTGACGCATAGAAAAAATGGTAACTTGACGAGGCCAATATACACCTTGGAATACCGCTGACTGTAACGGTTCCGGACCGTTCGCGCCTTCGCGGCAGGGGCTCAAGCCTTTACTGTGGCTTTACCTTGCGAGGCCACCGCAGCAGCGGCCCGGGCCGCCGTATCGGCGTCTCCGAGATAGTGGTGCCGGATCGGTTTCAGGTCGGCGCCCAGCTCATAAACCAGCGGAATGCCGTTGGGAATGTTGAGCCCGACGATATCGGCATCGGAGATGCCATCGAGATACTTCACCAGCGCGCGGATCGAGTTGCCGTGCGCCACCACGAGGATGCGTTTGCCGGCTTTGATGGCGGGCGCCATGGCCTCTTCCCAGAATGGCATCACGCGGGCCACCGTGTCCTTCAGGCATTCGGTCAGCGGCACCTGGTCGGGCTTGAGTTTGGCGTAGCGCGGGTCGCCGCGCTCGCAGCGCCCGTCGCCGGCGTCCAGCGCGGGCGGCGGCGTGTCGTAGCTGCGCCGCCAGGCCAGCACCTGCGCGTCCCCGTACTTTGCGGCGGTGTCCGCCTTGTTCAGGCCCTGCAGGGCGCCGTAATGGCGCTCGTTCAGGCGCCAGCTGTGCACTACCGGCAGCCAGGTGCGGTCCATCTCGTCCAGGCAGTGCCAGAGCGTGCGGGTGGCGCGCTTGAGCACGCTGGTGTGGGTGACGTCGAACTCGTAGCCGTCGGTGCGCAGCAGCCGGCCGGCCGCCTTGGCCTGCGCTATGCCGGTTTCGGTGAGGTCGACGTCGGTCCAGCCGGTGAAGCGGTTTTCGAGATTCCAGGTGGATTCGCCATGGCGAACGAGTACCAGCTTGTACATGGGGCCCTTGTCAATTCGGTGGAAATTCCGGTGTGCAGCCCTCCATTCTAAAATCACGGGCCAAACTGCTGGCGACCAACAAGGACTCAAGTGAAATTTATTATCGACAACTGGATGCTGCTGTGCGTGGCCCTGGCCTCCGGCGGCATGCTGCTGTGGCCGGTGCTCAAAGGCTCTGGCGGCGGCGGGCGCCTGGATCCGGCGACGGCGGTGCAATTGATCAACCGCGAGCGTGCCGTGGTGGTGGACGTGAGCGAACCGGCGGAATTCGCCGCCGGCCACATCGGCGGCGCCAAAAACGTTCCGTTCGGCGAGCTCGAGAAGAAGCTGACCGAAACCGTGAAGAACAAGACCTTGCCCCTGATCCTAGTGTGCGCCACCGGCGCGCGCTCGGGCCGGGCCATCGCGGCGGCGAAAAAACTGGGCTACGAGCAGGCCCAAGCGCTGGCCGGCGGGCTGAAGGCGTGGAAAGACGCTAACCTGCCGGTACAGAACACCTGAAAGTTTGAGCGTCGCCACATGCAATCCGTCAAGATGTACACCACGGCCGTTTGCCCCTACTGCATTCGCGCCAAACAGATTCTTCATTCCAGGGGTGTGGCGCGGATCGAGGAAATCCGCGTGGACGAGGATCCCGAACAGCGCCGCGTCATGATGGATATCACCGGGCGGCGCACCGTGCCGCAAATCTTCATCGGGCAGACCCATGTGGGCGGCTGCGACGAGTTGATGGCGCTGGACGGCCAGGGCGGCCTGACGCCGCTGCTCAATGCAGCCTGAGCGGCCCACCTGAGATAATTGCGCCAGTAATCCGTACCTTTAGCGCCCGCCGGGAAGAACGCTTCCGGTGGGCTTGGCTTTTTTGACCTGAAAGAAACCCATGGCTGACCAAGACCCCGTATTCCAGATCCAGCGCGTGTACCTGAAGGAGGCTTCGCTGGAGCAGCCCAATTCGCCCGCCATCCTGCTGGAGCCGGACCAGCCCACCGTGGATATCCAGTTGGGCGTGAACACCGCCCCCGTGAGCGAGGGCATGTTCGAGGTGACGGTGACGGCCACCGTGCAAACCCGGATCAAGGACAAGACGATGTTCCTGGTCGAGGCCAAGCAGGCCGGCATTTTCGAGTTGCGCAACCTGCCTGTCGAGCAGACCGGGCCGATCCTGGGCATCGCGTGCCCGCAAATCGTGTATCCCTATCTGCGCGGCAACGTGGCCGACCTGATCCAGCGCGCCGGCTTTCCGCCGGTGCATTTGTCGGAAATCAACTTCCAGGCCATGTACGAGCAGCAGCAGGCCCAGGGCAACGGCGCCGCGCCGGCGCCGGCCATCGCTACCCAGTAGAATTCAAGCAAATTTGGCCTGTAGCCCATATTGGATATACATAGTTAGCTATGAAAATTGCAGTGTTGGGCGCAGGCTCCTGGGGCACGGCGCTGGCCATCAGCGCGTGCCAGAACGCGACGGCGCGGCACCAGGTCACGCTATGGGCGCGCGACGCGGCGCAGGCTGCCCAGATCCGGGCGCAACAGGTGAACACCCGCTACCTGCCGGGCGTTGCGCTGCCGGCGCCGCTGCAGGTGCGCGCGGGGCCGGTGTCCGCCGTGGTGGCGGGGCAGGATCTGGTCATCGTCGCCACGCCCATGTCGGGATTGCGCGGCCTGCTCGGCGAGCTTCAAACCTGCACCGCGCCCGTGGCCTGGCTGTGCAAGGGCTTTGAAGCCGCCCGATCCCCATCATTTGGGCTGCTGGCCCATGAGGTCAAAGAGCAGGAGGCTCCTGATTTAATAGCGGGCGTGCTGAGCGGCCCGAGCTTCGCGCTGGAGGTGGCGCAAGGCCGCCCGACCGCGCTGGTGGCCGCCAGCGAGCACGCCCCGGTGTGCGCCGCGCTGGTCGAGGCCTTGCACGGCCCGAGCCTGCGCGTGTATGCGAATGACGATGTCACGGGCGTAGAAGTCGGCGGCGCGGTCAAGAACGTGCTGGCGATCGCCACCGGTCTGTGCGACGGCCTGGGCCTGGGGCTGAATGCGCGCGCCGCCCTTATCACGCGCGGCCTGGCCGAGATGACGCGCCTGGGGCTGGCGCTGGGCGCGCGTGCCGACACCTTCATGGGACTGTCCGGTCTGGGCGATCTGGTGCTGACCGCGACCGGCGACCTGAGCCGGAATCGCAAGGTTGGCCTGCTGCTGGCGCAGGGTATGGCGCCGCGGCAAGCGGCGGATTCGCTCGGCCACGTGGCTGAGGGGGTGTATTGCGCGCGCACGGTGGTTCAGCGCGCCGCGCGGCTGGGCGTGGAGATGCCGATCTCGCAGGCGGTGGACGCCCTGCTGGCCGGGCAGCTCGCGGCAGGCGACGCGGTGGCGGCCCTGATGGGGCGCGAACCCCGGCACGAACATCTGTAGCCGGCCCCATGCTCGGCCGTACCCTGCCCATAGGCCCGCCACAGCGCCGCTTCCCGGATGCCGCTATGCTCGCCGCCATGACCAGCATTTTTGACTTTTCCCCCGCCCAGGTGGCTGAACTGGCTCGCGCCGATGCGGCCCGGGCCGTGGCGGAAGACGTGGGTGGTGGCGACCTCACCGCGGGCCTGGTGCCGGACGGGCGTCGCGTGCGGGCGCGCGTGACCGCGCGCGAGGCTGCGGTGATCTGTGGCGCCCCCTGGGTCGATGCCACGCTGCGGCAGGTGCAGCCGCAGCTGCAAAGCCGCTGGCAGGTCGCGGAGGGCCAGCGTTGCAGCGCGGGACAGGTCGTGCTGGAAGTCGAAGGCCCCGCGCGCGGCTTGCTGACCGCGGAGCGGACCTCCCTGAATTTTCTGCAACTGCTCAGCGCGGTGGCGACCAAGACGGCGCGTTACGTGGACGCCGTGCGCGGCACCCGCGCGCAGATCGTGGACACGCGCAAGACCCTGCCGGGCCTGCGCCTGGCGCAAAAGTACGCGGTGCGCACGGGCGGCGGCACGAATCACCGCATCGGCCTTCATGACGCGGTGCTGATCAAGGAAAACCATATCGCGGCGGCGGGTGGCGTCAGGCCGGTGCTGGCGGCGGCCGCGCGTGTTGCAGCGCAGGCCCGCTTCGTGGAAATCGAGGTCGAGACGCTGGCGCAGCTTGTGGAGGCCCTGGAGGCCGGCGCCCAAATGGTGCTGCTCGACAACATGGATTTGCCGACGCTGCGCGAGGCCGTGCGTATCAATGCGGGGCGCGCGGTCCTCGAAATTTCGGGCGGCGTCACGCTGGACGGCCTGCGCGCGCTGGCCGAAACCGGGGTGGACCGAATCTCGGTCGGGGCCCTGACCAAGGACGTGAAAGCCACCGACTTTTCCATGCGACTGCAGGAGTTGTGATGGGTGCCTCCATGCCGATCATCGATGTCGAATACGAGCAGCCCGCGTGCGAGACCCGGCACGCCTGGGCCCGTGTGCCGGTGGAGCCCGGCCCGGTGGAGCGCGCCGCGCTCAAGGACCGGATCAGGCGCCTCTTGCGCGAGCGCAATGCCGTGATGGTGTCGCACTACTACGTGCATCCGGATCTTCAGGACCTGGCCGACGAGACCGGCGGCATCGTGAGCGATTCGCTCGAGATGGCGCGCTTCGGGCGCGATCACGCGGCGCAGACGCTGGTGGTGTCGGGCGTGCGCTTCATGGGCGAGACGGCGAAGATCCTGTCGCCGCACAAGCGCGTGCTGATGCCCGACCTGGACGCGACCTGTTCGCTCGACCTGGGCTGCCCGGCCGACGCCTTCAGCGCCTTCTGCGACCAGCATCCCGGGCACACCGTGGTGGTGTACGCCAACACCAGCGCCGCCGTGAAGGCGCGCGCCGACTGGGTCGTCACCTCAAGTTGCGCCCTGGATATCGTGCGCGCCCTGAAGCATGCCGGCCACAAGATCCTGTGGGCGCCGGATCGCCATCTGGGCGACTATGTGCGGCGCGAAACCGGCGCCGACATGGTGTTCTGGAGCGGCGCGTGCATCGTGCACGATGAGTTCAAGACCTTCGAACTGGAGGCCCTCAAGCGCGAACACCCGAGCGCCAGGGTGCTGGTGCATCCCGAGTCGCCGCCCGCCGTGGTGGCGCTGGCCGACGCCGTGGGCTCCACCTCGGCGATCCTGCGGGCCGCGCACGAAATGGATGCTCCGGAGTTCATCGTGGCCACCGACTCGGGGCTGATGCACAAGCTGCGCACGCTAAACCCCGGCAAGGTGTTCATCGAGGCGCCCACCGCCGGCAACAGCGCCACCTGCAAGAGCTGCGCGCACTGCCCCTGGATGGCGATGAACGGCCTGGCCGGCCTGGCCGATGCGCTCGAGCGCGGCAGCAACGAGGTGCATGTCGACCCGGTGCTGGGCCTGCGCGCGCGCCAGCCGATCGACCGCATGCTGGCCTTCACGGCGGGTCTCAGGCAGGGCCATGCGCCCGGCGCGCTGGTGCCCCATATCGGAGCGGCGTAGATTCTTTCGTGCGCCTTGTCGAAATGGGCGCCCGCCAGGCGACATTGTCAAGACGGCGCATGGTGCGCCGTTCTGACCAGAAGGAGTTCTCCATGGAATACATGTTGCTTATCCACGCCGACCCCGCCGGACTGCAGGCCCTGCGCGAGGCGGAGCGCTCAACGGCGCTGGCCGCCTACGGCGCCTACAGCCAGGCCCTGCAGACGGCCGGTGTGGCGCGCGGCGGCAATCGCCTGCGCAACGCCGACATCGCCACCACCGTGCGCGTGCGGGGTGGCAAGACCGAGGTGCTGAACGGCCCGTTCATCGAGACGCGCGAGCAGCTCGCCGGCTATTACCTGATCGATGTGCCCGATCTTGACGCTGCCCTGTCCTGGGCCGCGCGCTGCCCTGGCGCCAGCCATGGCGCGGTCGAGGTGCGGCCTGTCTGGGCCATGGGCGAGACCTGAGCGCGCGGTGCCGACCGATAGTCTCGAAGCTTCCCGCGCCGCCGAAGGCGCGGCGCGGCGCAGCTACGGCAAGCTCGTCGCCTTCCTGGCGGCGCGCACGCGCGACGTGGCCGGCGCCGAGGACGCGCTCTCCGAAGCGTTTGCTGCGGCGCTGACCCAGTGGCCGGAGCGCGGTGTGCCGGACCAGCCGGAGGGCTGGCTGCTGACCGTCGCCCGGCGCAGGATGGTCGATGCAGTCCGACAGCGTCGGCAGGACGAGACCACCGCGGATTATTTCGGCCTGCTGGAAGAACTGGCGGAGCCCGAGTCGGTCGAGGCCAGCCTGCCGGATCGGCGCCTGGAGCTTTTGTTTGCCTGCGCGCACCCGGGCATCGAGCAGGCCGCCCGCGCCCCATTGATGTTGCAGACGGTGCTGGGCTTCGATGCAGCCACCATTGCCTCGGCCTTTCTGGTGGCGCCCGCCACCATGGGCCAGCGCCTGGTGCGGGCCAAAGCCAAGATTCGCCAGGCTGGCATTGGTCTGCAGATACCGGGCCGCGCGCATCTGGCTGAGCGGCTGGAGGCTGTGCTGGAAGCCATCTATGCCGCCTATGCGGAGGGCTGGTCCGATGCCGAGGGCGCCGACCCGCGCCGCCGCAACCTGGCCGGGGAGGCGATCTGGCTGGGTCGCCTGGTGGCGGCGCTGCTGCCTGAACAGCCCGAGGCGCTGGGCCTGCTCGCGCTGATGCTGCACGCCCAGGCGCGCCGTGCGGCGCGGCGCGATGCGCAGGGCGAGTACGTGCCGCTGGCCCTGCAGGATACGGCGCAATGGGACGGCGCCATGATCGACGAGGCCGAGGCGCTGCTGCGCCGGGCCAGCCAATTGCGGGCGCCGGGCCGTTACCAGCTCGAAGCCGCCGTGCAATCGGCTCATTGCGCCCGGCGATGGACAGGTGGCGCGGATTGGGCCGCGATCGTGCAGCTCTACGAGGCGCTGCAGGCCCTGACCGGGTCGCCCGTGGCGGCGCTCAATCGGGCGGTGGCGCTGGCGGAAACACAGGGGGTCGATGCAGGTCTTGAGGCGCTGGAGGCGCTGGCCGGCGACGTGCGCCTGGCCGACTACCAGCCGTATTGGGCCGCGCGCGCCGAATTGCTGACGCGCAGCGGCGCCCGCGCGCAGGCGCTGGACGCCTATCAGCACGCGATCGGTCTGGAGCGCGAGCCGGCAGTGCGAAGATTTCTGCAGCGCCGAGCTGCTGCGCTGAGCGGGTAGTCCTGCGCCGGCAGTGCTTACACCGCGCCCTGCGGGTTCAACGGCTCCGGCTGGCCCCGCCTCAGTCCCAGGCGCTGCAGCAGATCGAGGTCGGCCTGGGTGTCGGGGTTGCCGGTCGTCAGCAGCTTGTCGCCATAGAAGATGGAGTTGGCACCGGCCAGAAAGCACAGTGCCTGAATCGCATCGCCCATCTGCTGGCGCCCGGCCGACAGGCGCACCCGCGCCAGCGGCATGGTGATGCGCGCCACCGCGATCGTGCGCACGAACTCGAACGGGTCCAGTGGCGCCTGCTCCGCCAGCGGCGTGCCCTGCACCCGCACCAGGTGGTTGATCGGCACCGATTCGGGATAGGGATCCAGGTTGGCCAGCTGCGCGATCAGGCCGGCGCGCTGGGTGGGCGATTCGCCCATGCCCACGATGCCGCCGCAGCAGACCTTGACGCCGGCCTGGCGCACGCGGCCCAGGGTGTCGAGCCGGTCCTGGTAGTCGCGCGTGGTGATGATGTCGCCGTAGAAGTCGGGCGCGCTGTCGAGGTTGTGGTTGTAGTAGTCCAGGCCCGCGTCGCGCAGCGTCTCGGCATGGCCGTCTTCCAGCATGCCCAGCGTGGCGCAGGTCTCCAGGCCGAGCGCCTTTACGGTGGCCACTAATTCAGCCACTTTCTCGATGTCGCGGTCCTTCGGCGCGCGCCAGGCCGCGCCCATGCAAAAGCGCGTCGCGCCGGCGTCCCTGGCGCGCTGGGCCGCCACCAGCACTTCTTCGGGGTCCATCAGCTTGGAGGCTTGCACACCGGTGTCGTAACGGGCTGCTTGCGGGCAGTAGCCGCAGTCCTCGGGGCAGCCGCCGGTCTTGACCGAGAGCAGGGTGGCGAATTCGATCAGGGTCGGGTCGAAGTTCGCGCGGTGCACGGTTTGCGCGCGGTACAGCAGCTCGGGCAACGACAGCTCGAACAATGCCTGCACGTCCTGCATGCTCCAGCGCGGGGCCGCGGCCGGTGCAATGGCATTGGACAGCGGGCCTGGCGGGCGGCGCAGAGTGACGGGTTGTTCAAAAACAGAGGACATCAAAGTCTCCGGTTGCGTTCGGTGGAATGGACGCTCGCTCAGGGCCGAGGCGCCAGAATCGTCGGTTGCGCCGGCTCGGCGAGTTGCGGGTAGTCGCGGCTGAAATGCAGGCCCCGGCTCTCATGCCGGGACTGCGCCGAGCGCACGATGAGTTCGGCTACCTGCACCAGGTTGCGCAGCTCCAGCAGGTCGCGCGTCACGTGGAAAAGGCCGTAGAACTCGTGGATCTCGCTTTGCAGCAACGCGATGCGGTGCGCGGCCCGCTCCAGCCGCTTGTTGGTGCGCACGATGCCCACGTAGTCCCACATGAAGCGGCGCAGTTCATCCCAGTTGTGCGAGATCACCACGCATTCATCCGCATCAGTGACGCGGCTGTCGTCCCACGCGGGCAGTGCGGGCACCGCGGCGCCGGGCGCCTGTTGAATGGCCTGGGCGGCGGCGCGCGCGAACACCATGCACTCGACGAGCGAATTGCTGGCCAGCCGGTTCGCGCCATGCAGGCCGGTGCAGGCGACTTCGCCGACGGCGTACAGGCCGGGCAGGTCGGTGCGCCCCGCAAGGTCGGTGCGCACGCCGCCGCAGGTGTAATGCGCGGCCGGCACCACCGGAATCGGCTGCTTCGAGATGTCGATGCCGAGCTCCAGACAGCGCGCATGGATGTTCGGGAAATGCTCCAGGATGAATGCCAGCGGCTGGTGCGAGATGTCCAGCAGCACGCAGTCCAGGCCGTGCTTCTTCATCTCGAAATCGATCGCGCGCGCCACTACATCGCGCGGCGCCAGTTCGGCGCGCGCATCGTGCTGTGGCATGAAGCGCGTACCACCTTTTGACGGCGGCAGCAGCAGGCGTCCGCCCTCGCCACGCACGGCCTCGGTGATCAGGAACGACTTGGCATGCGGGTGGTACAGGCAGGTCGGGTGGAACTGGATGAATTCCATGTTCTGCACGCGGCAGCCGGCGCGCCAGGCTGCTGCAATGCCATCGCCCGTGGCCGTGTCGGGGTTGCTCGTGTACAGGTACACCTTGCCCGCGCCGCCGGTTGCCAGAATCGTCTGCGGCGCGCTGAAGGTCAGCACCTCGTCCGTGGCCTCGTCGAGCGCATACAGGCCCACGCAGCGGCGCCCCGCCGCGCCAACCTGCTCATGGGTAATCAGGTCCACCAGCGTGTGGTTCTCGAACAGCGTGATGTTCGGTGTGCGGCGCACGTGCGCGATCAGCGCCTGCTGCACGGCGGCGCCCGTGGCGTCGGTCACGTGCACGATGCGCCGCGCGCTGTGGCCGCCTTCGCGCGTCAGGTGCAGGTGTCCGTCTTCCTGCGAGAACGGCACGCCGAGCTCGCGCAGCCAGGCAATGCTTTGCGGCGCGTGCTCGACCACGAAACGGGTGGCGGCCGGGTCGGACAGCCCGGCGCCCGCTACCAGGGTGTCATCCACATGTGCGTCGAAGCTGTCGCCCTCGGCCAGCACGGCGGCGATGCCACCCTGAGCCCAGCCGCTGGAGCCGTCGCCCAATTGCCGCTTGGTGAGCACCGCTACCCGGTGCGTGGGCGCCAGGTGCATTGCCGCAGAGAGACCTGCGAGACCGCTGCCCACGATCAATACGTCGAAATGATGTGATGCCATATTCGGTTGGAATGGATGTTCAGGTCGGCGAATAGGCCAGGCGCACGTAGATGGGCGCGAAGGCCTCGGCCTGCGTGACCTCGATCAGCATTTCCTTCGCCAGTTCGAGCAGCGCAATGAAGGTCACCACGAGCACGGGGGTGCCCTTGGCGGGGTCGAACAGGTTTTCGAACTCCATGAACCTGCGCCCCTGCAGCTGGCGCAGCACGATGCTCATGTGTTCGCGCACCGACAGTTCCTCGCGGCTGATCTTGTGGCGCTGCACGAGACGGGCGCGCTTCATGATGTCGCGCCACGCTTCCTGCAGATCCACCACGTTCACGTCCGGAAAACGCGGCTGCAGCGCCTGCTCGATGTAAACCTCGGCCTTGAGAAAGTCGCGGCCGAACTGCGGCATGGCGTTGAGCCGCGCCGCCGCCAGCTTCATCTGCTCGTATTCGAGCAGCCGGCGCACCAGCTCGGCGCGCGGGTCTTCGGGCTCCTGGCCTTCCGCTACCTTTTTGGGCGGCAGCAGCATGCGTGACTTGATCTCGATCAGCATCGCCGCCATCAGCAGGTATTCGGCCGCGAGCTCCAGGTTGCGCCCGCGGATTTCATCCACATAGGCCAGGTACTGGCGCGTCAGGCCCGCCATCGGAATGTCGAGAATGTTGAAGTTTTGCCGGCGGATCAGGTACAGCAGCAGATCCAGCGGCCCTTCGAACGCCTCCAGAAAGACTTCCAGCGCGTCCGGCGGAATGTACAGATCCTGCGGCAGCGCGAACAGCGGCTCGCCATACAGGCGCGCCAGTGCAACCTGGTCGATCACCTGCGGCATTGCCGTGAGCTCATCGACCGAGGACTCCAGGGCGCCGGCCTCGGACGGAGTGTCCATCAGGTCTGGTGCGCCGCAGGTTCCGGTCGCTTGTGCTCCTGCATGTACCTGGCATTGTCGTTGTCGTAGTACACGTAGGGCCTCTGCGCCACCCGGGCCTCCTGATACTCCGCCATGGCGCTGCGGTCCACGTTTTTGTCCCACAGCAACGCTCGCCCTGCGAGTTGGCGCGATTCCAGATTCGGCTTTTCGGCCTTCATCTGGTGGATGAACTGGGTGATCTCGGATTCGTAGTGGGGGCGACGGAAGATGTGCATGAAATGGGCCTCTTGGGGTGATTTTACCGGGGAGTTCCGCGGCGACCGCGCTCGTGCAGCGCGGCCACCCCGAACTGCGCCACATACCAGCGAGAAAAGGAACTGTGCGTTGCATACCCCAACAGTTCAGCGATACGTCCGATCGGATAATCTGAACTCTCGACGTAGCGCCGGGCCATCTGGCGCCGCACGTCGTTGAGCAGTTCGGCAAAACTCGCTCCCGCCGCACCGAGCTGGCGCTGCAATGTGCGGGGGCTCAGCCCCAGCGATTCGGCCACGCATTCGATCGTCGCATTGCCGGCGGGCAGGCCCAGGTAGATCGCGCGGCGCACTTCCAGGCCGATCGACGTGGACTCCAGTTGCGGCAGCATTTCGACGAATTGCTGCGCGTGGCGTGCCATGACCGAATCGGCGCGCGGGTTGAGCGCATCGAGGTCGGCGGCGGCGCAGACGATGCCGTTGCATTCGCTGTCGAAGTCCACGCCGCATGGAAACACCCGCCGGTGCACGGCGAGGTCGGTCGGCGCGCCGTGCGCGAACCACACGCGGCGCGGCCTCCAGGAGCCGCCCAGCACGCTGGCGCACATGCGCATCAGCACGCCGATCGCGAGTTCGATCGCCTGGCGCTGCGGCCGCTCGGACATCAACTCCTCGCGAATCACGGCACTGCCGCCGGATTCCTCGATCTTCATCGCGAGCGACTCGTTGAGCAGGTGCCGGAATCGGATCGTCGCGCTGATCGCGTCGCGCAGCGTGCGTTGATGCGAGATCAGCAGACTGACGCCGCCGAAATCGGAGAGTTGGCGCAACTCGGCCATGCGCAGTCCCCAGGCGGTGAAACCGGACAGCAGGGCGGACGACTCGAGCAGGTCCAGCGCCGCATTCGCCGGTATCCGCTGGTCCGGGTCGCGCAGCATGGCGCGGCGCAATCCCGCGCGGCGCAGCGCCGGCGTGGGATTGAAGTTCAACTCGCGCGCTACATCGAAATAGGCGGTCAGGACAGCCGCGCGCACCAGGATCTGTTTCACGAAGAGGCTCCCTTTGTCAGCGGTGAATTCCCCTGCAAGCGACTTTGGGGTCGCGCGTGATGTGGCGTTAAATGATAAATCAATGGCGGACATTGACAAGCACCGCGCAGGATCTGTTCCTAAACTTCACGACGTCAGCATCAAGCAAATGGACGAATCGGCGCGAAGACCGACCCCGGAATCGAACAGCAGGAGACAACATCATGAGCGAGCAAGCATCCACCCCTCCGCATGCGCCGGCCATCGTCGGCGCAAGCAACCGCGCGCCGGTCAAGCACGAACAGCTGACGGCCGGCATCGGTGCTCAACTGTTCAATGTCGATCTCGGCGCGGCGGCGCGGGACGACGAGTTGTTTGCCGAAATCAAGTCGCTGCTGCTGCGGCACCGGGTTCTGTTCCTGCGAAACCAGGACATCAGCCGCGGGGACCATGTGGCATTCGCCCGCCGCTTCGGTGAACTGGAGGATCACCCCGTGGTCGGAAGCGACCCCGAACACCCCGGCCTGGTTCGCATCTACAAGTCGCCCGATTCCCCCAACGACTGCTACGAAAACAGCTGGCACGCCGACGCGACCTGGCGCGAGGCGCCGCAAATGGGTGCCGTGTTGCGCTGCGTCGAATGTCCCGCGGTGGGCGGCGACACGATCTGGGCCAACATGGTGCAGGCCCATCAGAAGCTGCCGCAGCACGTCAAGAATCTGATCTCCCTGCTGCGTGCCCGCCACAGCATCGAGGCGACTTTTGGCGCGAAAATGCCGATCGAAAAGCGCCTCGCGCTGAAGGCCCAGTACCCGGACGCCGAGCATCCCGTCGTCCGCACCCATCCCGAAACGGGCGAGAAGGTGCTGTTCGTGAACGGCTTTACCACGCATTTCACGAACTTCCATACGCCAGCCAATGTGCGCTACGGGCAGGACTTCACCCGCGGCGGCTCCGACCTGTTGCAGTACCTGATCAGCCAGGCCGCAATCCCCGAATACCAGGTGCGCTGGCGCTGGCAGCCCAATGACGTGGCCATCTGGGACAACCGCGCGACCCAGCACTACGCCGTGATGGACTATCCGCCCTGCGTGCGCAAGATGGAGCGCGCCGGCATCGCGGGTGATGTGCCCTATTAAAAGAGGGCGCTCCAAAATCAATAGCTGAAAACTCTTATTCCATATGAGCTACAAGCCAATTTATTTGTAGCTTCGTTAAACCAAACCACTGGAGTGCATCGATGAACTTCCTCGACGGTCACCTTTTCCCCGAAAACCAGCAACCGTTGATCATTACCGCCGCGCCCTATGCGCCATCGTGGATGCCATCGGACTTTCCGGAAGATATCGCGGTCACGATGGATGCGCAGGTCCAGAAGGCCGTGGACTGCTACAACGCCGGCGCGACGGTGCTGCACCTGCACGTGCGCGAGCTCGACGGCAAGGGCAGCAAGCGGCTGTCCAAGTTCAACGAGCTGATCGCCGGTGTGCGCAAGGCCGTGCCCGAGATGATCATCCAGGTGGGCGGCTCGATCAGCTTTGCGCCGGAAAGCGAGGGCGCTGCCGCCAAGTGGCTGTCAGACGACACACGCCACATGCTGGCCGAACTCGACCCCAAGCCCGACCAGGTCACGGTGACGATCAACACCTCGCAGATGAACGTGCTGGAGCAGTTCGACTGGCTCGACGTCAAGGGCTCGTCAATGGACGACCCGGCCAACTTCAACGCCTACAAGGAAATGACCGTGCCCGCGCAGCCCGGCTGGGCCGAGGAACACATCCGCCGCCTCACGAAGGCCGGCATCCAGAGCGCCTTCCAGTGCTACAACAGCAACAGCTTCGACTCGGTGGAGCGCCTGATGCGCCGAGGCATCTACAAGGGCCCGCTGGTGATGAACTGGGTGGCGATCGGCGGCGGCATGGACGTGCCCAACGTCTACAGCCTGGCCAACTTCATGCGCGCCGTGCCCGATGGCGCGGTGGTGACGGTGGAAAGCTCGGTGCTCAACGTGCTGCCGGTGAACGTGATGGGCATTGCCATGGGCCTGCACGTGCGCACCGGCACCGAGGACAACCTGTGGAACCAGGATCGTTCGGCCAAGATCGGCACGGCCAGGCAGATCGAGCAACTGGTACGCATCTCGCGCGAATTGGGCCGACCCATCGCCACCGCCAAGGAGGCCCGCGAGATCAGCAAGATCGGCGTGTTCTACGAGACCACTGAAGAGTCGCTGGCCGCCAACGGCTTCGCGCCCAATGCTCCAGGCCGTCAGCAGGGCTTTCTGCGCAAGCAGCAGCCGGTGGCTGCCTGAACCGGCAAGTACGCCGCGAGCACTCGGCTGAATTGAGCCATGCAACCGACCGTCCTGATTGTCCCGGGGCTGCGCGACGCAGTCCCTCTGCACTGGCAGACATTGCTCGAAGCGCGGCTGCGCGGCAGCCGCCGGCCGGTGGTCAGCGTGCCGCCGATGGGGCGGGCCGATCTCGTCTGTGCGCGCAGGGTCGCGGCGATCGAGCGCGTTGCACAGTCAGCCGACGGGCCGATCGTGATCGTGGCGCACAGCGGCGGCGTGGCGATGGTGGTGCATTGGGCGATGCAGACTTGCCGTCCCGTGCACGGTGCATTGCTCGTGACACCGCCCGATTTAGAGCGGCCGATGCCGCAAGCGTATCCAGGCGTCCAGGCGCTGCGCAAGGGCGGTTGGCTTCCGTTGCCGCATTTCCGGCTTCCGTTCCACAGCATTGTCGCTGGTAGCCGCAACGACCCGTTGGCCAGTTTCGGTCGGGTCGCCCGGATGGCGCAAAGCTGGGGGAGTCTTCTCGTCGATCTTGGCGAAGTCGGACATCTGAACCCCGCGTCCGGCTACGGCGATTGGCCGATGGCCGATCAACTCATCGAGCGGCTTGTGAATGGCCGATGCGGCGTTGGCGCTTCGATGGCTCAGCAGGTCTGTTCAAACTTCGCGTAGGAGGATTGACGTGGTCAAGGCGATTCGTTTCCATAAGACCGGCGGGCCCGAGGTTCTGCGGCTCGAAACCGTCGAGGTCGGCGAGCCCGGCCCCGGTCAGGCGCGTGTGCGCCACAGCTACATCGCGATCAACTTTATCGACATCTACTTTCGCACCGGACGCTACCCGCTGGCGCTGCCGCAAGGCGTGGGTTCGGGTCTGGGCTCCGATGCGGTCGGCGTGGTCGAGGCAGTGGGGCCTGACGTGACCGATGTCCGCGTGGGCGACCGCGTGGGCTACCTGATCGGCCCGCAGGGCGCGTACGCTCAGGCGCGGGTGATGCCGGCCGAGGTGCTGATTCCGCTGCCCGATGGCATCTCCGACCGTGTCGCGGCCACGCTGATGATGAAAGGCATGACGGCGCAGTATCTGTTCCGCCAGGTCTATCCACTCCAGGGTGGCGAAACCATCCTCTACCATGCGGCCGCCGGGGGCGTAGGCCTGATTGCCTGCCAGTGGGCGCGGGCCATCGGCGTCACCATGATCGGCACCGTCAGCACCGACGAGAAGGCGGCAATCGCCAAAGCGAACGGCTGCGCGCACACCATCGTGACCTCGCGCGAGAACATTGCCCTGCGCGTGAAGGAGATCACCGCGGGCAAGGGCGTACCGGTGGTGTTCGATTCCGTGGGCAAGGACACGTTGCAGGCGTCGCTCGATTGCCTGCAGCCGCGCGGCGCGTTGATCAGCAACGGCACTTCGTCGGGGCCGGTGGTCATCGACTCTCAGCTGCTCGCGGTGAAGGGGTCGCTCTGGCTCACGCGGCCGGCGATGATGCATTACATCCAGCCGCGTTCGCACATGCTGGACATGGCCAGCGAACTGTTCGACCACGTGCTGGCCGGGCGCATCGTCAGCGAACCGCAGCAAACCTTTGCGCTCGGCGACGCGGCCGAGGCGCACCGCGCGCTCGAATCGCGCAAGACCGCCGGCGCCACCGTCCTGGTGCCATGAACGGCTCGCACGGGTTGACGTGAAATGCTAAACGTATGGCGCCGAATGGCAAGCTCGCTGACGCTGCCAACTCCTAGACTTTCACGCTGGATGAACGGGCAGTCCGATGAAAGACCGGGCTGGACTGACGGCCGCTTGACGCGGCGCCGTCTGCAATAACGAGGAAGACAAGCATGGCTGCATACGCCCCAATGATCGAACGCGGAGACTTCTCCGAGCCCATCGTCCGGCCTGTCTACGCGTGGGCCGTGTTCGCGCTCACGGTCGGCCTGCTGCTGTCGGACTACATGTCGCGCCAGACGCTGAACGCGGTCTTTCCGTACCTGAAGGGCGCCTGGGGCCTGACAGACGCCAAATTGGGTTCGCTCAGCAGCGTGGTCGCCCTGATGGTCGGCGTGCTGACGGTGCCGCTGTCGATCCTCGCCGATCGTTGGGGGCGCGTGCGCAGCATCACGCTCATGGTGGGGCTCTGGAGTCTCGCGACGCTGGGCTGCGCGATTTCGACGAACTATGGCGAACTGCTGGCGGCACGCGCTTTCGTCGGCATCGGCGAGGCGGCCTACGGCAGTGTTGGCATCGCGGTGGTGTTGAGCATCTTTCCCGCGCGGCTGCGATCCACGCTGACCAGCGCCTTCATGGCCGGCGGCGCGTTCGGTTCGGTACTCGGGGTGGCCCTGGGCGGCGTGGTCGCGACGCGGTTCGGCTGGCGCTGGTCGTTCGGCGCGATGGCCGGGTTCGGCCTGGTCCTGATGCTGGTCTATGCTGCCGTGGTCACGGAAAAAAGGCTGACGCGTCAGCGCCCGGCTGTTGGTGAGGGCGAGAAGCACGGCAAGAACGGTGCGCGCATTGGCCTTCGTGCACTGGTCGCCGGGCTGTTTTCCAGCAGGTCGGTGGTCTTTGCCTACGTGGGCAGCGGCTTTCATTTGTTCGTTGCCACCGCACTGTTCGCGTGGATGCCGAGCTACCTGAACCGTTACTACGCGATGGCGCCTGGCAAGGCCGCCCTGGCCGCGGCGGGGCTGGTTCTGGTCACGGGCGTCGGCATGATTGCATGTGGCATCGTGACCGACCGGGTCAGCCGGGTGGTCGCCGCCAGAAAGTGGCTGGCCGCCATCATCTACTGCGTCATCAGCTTCGTCGCCCTGGGCGTCGCGTTCCAGCTGCCGGCGGGCTCACGGCAACTGGCGCTGATCGGCGTCGGCATGTTCTTCTGCGCAGGTGCCTGCGGGCCATCGGGCGCGATGGTCGCCCGGCTTACGCCGGCAACGATCCACGCTTCGGCCTTCGCCACGTTGACGCTGATCAACAACTTCCTTGGACTGGCCCCCGCCGCGGTCGTGACGGGCCTGGTCGCCGACCGGATCGGCCTGCTTGGCGCGCTGCAACTCGTGCCGGTACTGTCGCTCGTCGGCGCTGCGTTCTTCATGCTGGGCAGTCGCCATTACCTGAAGGACATCAGAAGGCTGGATGCGCTGCACCAGTGCGCGGCAGCCTGACATGGCCCGGCACGAACTGCGTCCGACGGCCGCCCAAGCTGCTCCCATGGTTCTTATCGCTTCGGAACCGCACCGCGCAGAGGGCCCATGCCCGGGGCAGCCTTCTGGTCGATCTCGGTGAGGTCGGACATCCAAACCCGGCATTGGGGGTATGGCGACTGGCCGCGCGCCGATGAACGGCTGGCTGAATTTTTTCAACTCGATCCTTAGGAGACAACCATGGTAAAGAAGAATCTGATTGCTTTGGCCGCCCTGGCCTTTGTCGGCGCGGCCTATGCGCAAACCTCCGGATCCTCCGTGACCCTGTGGGGTGTGGTGGACGCCGATGTCAGTCACTACAGCATGGGCGGCCAAAGCAGGACGATGATGAGTTCGTCCGGCAACAGCGGCGACCAATTGGGCTTTCGTGGTACTGAAGGCCTGGGCGGTGGCATGTCGGCCAACTTCTGGCTGGAAGGCCAGTTCACGCCGCAGAACGGTAACGCCGGCGGTTTGACATTCAATCGCCGCAGCACGGTCAGTCTGGCTGGTAACTTCGGTGAAGTGCGCTTGGGCCGGGACTACTCGCCATCTTTCGTGAATCATTGGCTGTTCGATCCGTTCCATGATTCGGGCCCCGGTGCTGGCACCAACATCACCTTGGGCGGGCCCGGACTCACCGCCGGCGGCGCGAACGCTCTCACCGCGGTCCGTGCGAACAACTCCATCCAGTACCTCTGGGGGTTCCGCCCGAATGGACTCGCGATCGTGGGCAGCGGCGTCTATGCGCAGCTGATGTACGCCTTTGCGGGCAACACCAGCAGCCAGCCGTCGACTGGCCAGTACACGGGCGGCCGCATTGGCTACGCGGCCGGCCCGTTCAATGTTGCGCTGTCCTATGCGCAGTCGCATGGCCCCAATGCGAATCCTGCCCTGTACACGACGTTCAAGGAATCGAACCTCGGCGGCTCATACGACTTCGGTGTGGCCACGGTGATGGCGCACTATGGCGTGAACAACTCCGACGCCGCGGGAACCCGATACACGCACTGGGGCCTGGGCGCGACGATCAACGCCGGTCCGGGCTATATCCCGGTCTCGTACAACCGGATCAAACAGAACAATGCGACCAGCGACGGCGCCGACCAGTGGGCGCTGGGCTATGTGTACAACCTGTCCAAGCGCACCGCGCTGTACGCGGCCGTTTCGCACATCAGCAACAAGAACAACGGCACCTACAGCTTCAACGGCAGCAACGGCGGCGGTAATCCCGGCCTGACGGCGACTCCGGGCAGCAGCGGTACCGGTTACGACGTCGGCGTCCGGACCAATTTCTGACTCGCGGCGGAGAAGGCCGGCAAGACGCCACAGCAATTCGTGGCCGGATCCACCTGTCATCGACAGGAATCGTCCTCTTGCCGGCGCCGCCGCAAATCGTCCAGCACCGGGCGCGCCACCAGCAGCAACAGCATCAGGGCCAGCGGCACGGTGGTGACGTAGCCGAACGAGCGAAAACCCAGCGCGCCGAGCACGCTGCCCGTGAAGAAGCACGCGATCAGCAGGGCGTGCAGACGCAATCGCCCGCGGTTCGCCAGCACTGGAGGGCGCTTGTCATTGCGGTTCACATAGAGCAGTTTGCCCAGCTCAATTCCCAGGTCAGTCGTCAGCCCGGTGACGTGGGTGGTACGAATTTCAGCGTTGGATATTTTGCTGATCACCGCGTTCTGCAGTCCCATCATGAAGCACAGCAGGATGACCGTGATCGGTACCAGCAGTGCCGTCATGACGTTCATCACGGCGCCGAACAGGCCGAAAACCAGCAGCAGAATTGCTTCCAGCAACAACGGGATGCCATAGGCGCTGCGCAACTGCCGGCGCAATCCCCAGTTGACCAGAATGGCGGTGGTCATGGCCCCCAGCACAAATGCGAGGTAGGAGCCGATGCCGGTGACGACCAGCGTACCCTTGCCGAGCGCCAGATTGTCCGCCACCGACGAGACTACCCCCGTCATGTGTGAGGTGTATTGCCCCACGGCCAGAAAGCCGCCGGCGTTGGCCGCGCCCGCGACCAGGGCCAGCACCGCGCCCAGGCGCACATTGGTGCGCGTGGTGCGGTTCACATCGGTCCAGCCCCGGATCAGCGGGAACACGCAGACCCCCACGCTCGCTCATGCGCCTGGACCGTCGGTCCTCGATGGCGCGCGCGCAGGGGAATGATCATGGCTACCGCACGCGCATGCCAGGCTGGGCGCCCGGCCAGGGGGTGAGCAGAAAAATGCCGGGACTGGCTTTCTCGTTCGCGTGGCTGGCGGCGAGCACCATGCCTTCGCTGACGCCAAACTTCATCTTGCGCGGCGCGAGGTTGGCGACCATGACCGTGTGTTGGCCGATCAGATCTTCCGGTTTGTAGCTCGAGGCGATGCCGCTGAAGACGTTGCGGTGGCGGCCCTCGCCGACGTCCAGCGTCAGGCGCAGCAGCTTGACCGAGCCTTCGACGGTTTCGCAGTTGACGATCTTCGCGATGCGCAGGTCGATCTTCGCGAAGTCGTCGATGGCTATAGTGGCCGCGATGTTCTCACCGCCGGGCGCTATTGATTCAGAAGCTGATTGCATAGAATCAGCAAGGGCTGGCGCCTCAAACAGTGCCTCAAGCTGCTTGACATCGACGCGCTGCATCAGGTGCTTGTACTCACCGATCTGATGTCCCGACCGAAGGACATTCAGGACATCGGATGTACTCAGCGGCTTTGGAAGACGAAGAAATGCTTCTGCATCTTGAGCCAACTTGGGCAGGATTGGTTTCAAATGCAGTGTGAGTAGCCGGAAACCCTCAATGACCGTAGAGCAGACAAGGTGCAGGTACGTTGGGTCACTGGGGTTAGCGGGAGTAGAGAATTTTTTCGAGAGTTCCCAAGGCTTCGCACTGTCCCAGAATTCATTGATCTCGTCAGCCAATCTCATGATCATCCGAACTGCCAGGCTGAACTCTCGGCTCTCAAAACACTGCAGTATCGAAGCGCTGGTTCTTTGAAAGTTTTGGATCGGTATTTCGTAGAGCGGACCAGTTGTCCGGCCATTCGCTCCTACCGTACCTGACGATAGCTCTCCAATGCGACCCGCAAAATGTTTGTGTAAAAAGCCAGCGGCGCGGCTCGCGATGTTCACGTACTTGCCAATCAGGTCGCTGTTCACGCGCGCCATGAAGTCGTCGGCGTTGAAGTCGATATCCTCGTTGCGCCCATTGAGCTTGGCCGCGAGGTAGTAGCGCAACCATTCGGGGTTCATGCCCAGGTTCAGGTACTTGAGCGGGTCCAGCCCGGTGCCGCGGCTCTTGCTCATTTTCTCGCCGTTGTTCACCGTGAGGAAGCCGTGCACGAAGATGTTGTCGGGCGTCTTGCGGCCGCTGAACTTGAGCATCGCGGGCCAGAACAGGGTGTGGAAGGTGACGATGTCCTTGCCGATGAAGTGGTACTGCTTCAGCAGCGGGTCGGCCATGTAGGCGTCGTAGCTCTGGCCGCGCCGCTCCAGCAGGTTCTTCAGCGACGCCAGGTAGCCGATCGGCGCGTCCAGCCAGACGTAGAAATACTTGCCTGGCGCGTCGGGAATCTCGATGCCGAAGTAGGGCGCGTCGCGGCTGATGTCCCAGTCGCCCAGGCCCTCGCTGGTGCTGCCGTCGGGGTTGGAGCGCACGCTGAACCATTCCTTGACCTTGTTCGCGACTTCGGGCTGCACATGCTGGCCGTTTTGCGTCCAGTCCTGCAGGAACGCCACGCAGCGCGGGTCGGACAGCTGGAAGAAGAAGTGCTCCGAGCTTTTGAGCACCGGCTTGGCGCCCGACAGCGCCGAGTAGGGGTTGATCAGATCCGTCGGCGCATAGACCGCGCCGCAGACCTCGCAGTTGTCGCCGTACTGGTCCTTGGCATGGCAATTCGGGCACTCGCCCTTGATGAAGCGATCCGGCAGGAACATGTTCTTCTCGGGGTCGAAGAACTGCTCCACCACATTGGTACTGATCAATCCGGCCTTCTTCAGGTCGCAGTAGATCTGCCGCGCCAGCGCGTGGTTTTCGGGCGCGTCGGTCGAATGCCAGTTGTCGAACGCGATGTGAAAGCCGTCCAGATACGGCTTGCGGCCCGCGGCGATGTCGGCCACGAACTG
>SCRU01000050.1 GCA_004323695.1 Burkholderiaceae bacterium | reverse complement strand
CGCCACACCGTCTTGCCGCCACTGGATTTGTCGAGTTGCCCAAGCACCTCCTCGTGCGCCGCCAATTCCTGGTCGCTGGCCCGCAGGATCGGCAACTCCACTCCGCGCAGATCGACAGGGGTGATGACCGTTCCGGCGCCATCGCCTGGGGCCAGATCCATCAGCAGCGCGTCCTGTCCGCGCGTCATGCAGATGTAGACATCGGCCAGCAGCTCGGCATCGAGCAGCGCGCCATGCAGGGTGCGGGTCGAATGATCGACTCCGAGCCGGTCGCACAGCGCATTCAGGGAGTTACGTTTGCCCGGGAACATCTCCTTCGCCATGGCCAGCGTGTCGGTCACGCCACCGACAAACTCCGCGAACGGTGGCCGGCCGCTCAGTTCCAGCTCCTTGTTCAAAAAGCTGACATCGAACGGGGCGTTGTGAATGATGATTTCCGCACCCTGCAGGTACTCGAGCAATTCGTCAGCCACCACGTCGAACCTGGGCTTGTCGCGCAGGAAGTCACTGGTGATGCCATGCACCTTGAGCGCATCCTCATGGCTGTCACGCCCGGGGTTTACGTAAAAGTGCTTGTTGTTGCCGGTCAGCTTGCGCGCCAGCAGTTCCACGCAGCCAATTTCGATGATGCGGTCGCCGCCGTCGGCGGACAAGCCCGTGGTCTCGGTGTCGAGCACGATCTGGCGCGTCATCAATGGTTCTCCTTGGCATGGTTGATCGAATACCTGGGAATTTCCACGACCAGATCCGCCTGCGCCATGATCGCCTGGCAGCTCAGGCGCGAGTTGGGTTCCAGCCCCCAGGCGCGATCCAGCAGATCTTCTTCGTTGTCGTCCATCTCGTTGAGCGAGCGGAAGCCCTCGCGCACGATCACATGGCAGGTTGTGCATGCGCAGCTCATGTCGCAGGCGTGTTCGATGCCGATGTGATTGTCGAGCAGCGCCTCGCAGATCGAGGTGCCCGCCGGCGCGCTGATCTGGCCCCCCTGCGGACAATATTCGGGGTGGGGAAGAATTTTGATGATGGGCATGTAATCTGGCTCCCTAAATGGCGTCCACGCTCTTGCCCGCCAGGGCCCGCGCGATGCCCCGGTTCATGCGCAGCGCCGCAAACGCTTCCGTCCCGCTGGCCAGTTGCCGGGTCGCGGCCTCGACCCGCTGCGGGTCCTGCAGTTCCCTGGCTTTCGCGGCCGCCTCCAGCAAGGCATCGATGGCGCTGCGTTCGCTCGCGGAAAGCAGATCGCCATCGGTAGCCAGCGCGCTGCGCGTGGCCGCCAGCATGCGCTCGGCATCGACCCGGGCTTCGACCAGCGAACGCGCCTGCCTGTCCTGCCCCGCCGTCGCGAAACCTTCCTGCAGCATGCGGGCAATTTGCTCGTCGCTCAGACCGTAGGATGGTTTCACATGAATGCTCGCCTCGACCCCGCTCGCCTGTTCCCTCGCCTGCACGCTCAACAAACCGTCCGCATCGACCGTGAAGGTGACGCGAATGCGCGCCGCACCCGCGGCCATGGGCGGAATACCGCGCAACTCGAAACGGGCCAGGCTGCGACAGTCGGCAACCAGTTCGCGCTCGCCCTGCACCACATGCAGCGCCAGCGCGGTCTGGCCGTCCTGGAAGGTGGTGAAGTCCTGCGCCATCGCGGTCGGGATGGTCTGGTTGCGCGGCACGATGCGTTCCACCAGCCCGCCCATGGTTTCTATCCCGAGCGAGAGTGGAATCACGTCCAGCAGCAACAGATCACTCGCCGCATGATGGCCCGCGAGTTGGTTCGCCTGGATGGCCGCGCCCAATGCCACTACTTCATCCGGATTCAGATTGTTCAGCGGCGCACGCCCGAAAAAAGCTCCAATGGCGCGCTGGATTTGCGGCATGCGCGTCGCACCGCCCACCATCACCACGCCCTTGATGTCGGCCCCTTCGAGCCGGGCATCGCGCAGGGCCTTGCGCACCGCCGCGAGCGTGCGCGCTGTCAGTCCCGCGGTAGCCTCTTCGAACTGCGCCAGATTGACATCAAAATCGACTCCACCCCTTTCCAGTTGTACATTGAACGCTACTGAATCGGAAGCGCCCGAAACCCGGGAAAGCGCCTCCTTGCAGGCGCGCGCTGTTGCGATCAGGCTCGCCTTGTCCGCCGCCGTAACCGCGTGCGCGCCGACTTGGGCCAGAACCCAGTCGGCCAGCGCCCGGTCGTAGTCGTCGCCGCCCAGAGCCGAGTCGCCCCCGGTGGCGATCACCTCGAACACGCCCTGGGTCAGCCGCAAGATGGAAATATCGAACGTGCCGCCACCCAGGTCGTAGATCGCATAAATGCCTTCCACGGCGTTATCCAGCCCGTACGCGAGAGCGGCCGCCGTGGGCTCGCTGATCAGGCGCAGCACAGGGATGCCGGCCAGTTGGGCCGCGTCCTTGGTCGCCTGACGCTGGGCTTCGTCGAAATAGGCCGGCACGGTGATCACGGCGCCGTACAGGTCGGCGCCCAAGGTGTCCTGTGCCCGTTGCCGCAGCGTGGCCAGTATTTCGGCGCTCAGTTCCACCGGCGATTTCTCGCCTCCCACCGTGTCGATCGACAGCATGCCGGACGTTGTTGTGGACGCACCCGCTTCAACGAACCGGTACGGCAACTTGTCCCGGCCCGCAATGTCGTGTAGTCCGCGCCCCATGAAACGCTTGAACGAGGCGATGGTATTTTCGGGATCCTGCGCGAGTGCCGCCAGCGCGGCAAAACCAGTTTGCCGCTGGCCACCCGGGAGGTAGCGCACCGCAGAGGGAAGAATCACCCTGCCCTGCGCATCGGGCAGACATTCGGCGGCGCCACTGCGCACCGCAGCGACCAGGGAATAAGTGGTTCCCAGGTCAATTCCCACCGCGACGCGCCGCTGATGCGGATCGGGAGACTGGTCGGGTTCGGAAATTTGCAAAAGCGCCATCTGATCCTGTTCGAGCCTGTTCGGTTGCCAGGCGCTATTGTCCCTTGACGGCGGGGTTCGTGGATTCCTGGCTGGCGTCCAGACGATCTTCGATGTAGCGAACCAAGCGTTCGATGAACATCCACGCACGGACCTGCTGCACGGCCTGCCCGTAGTCTTGCTCGACATCCAGCAGCTGCTCGCATCTTTGCAGCGCCTCACCCAGCGCCCTGGCGACCTCAAAGCCGATGTGTTTCAGCTCAGCGACGCCCGCGGCATCATCGAGCGATTCGCGCCATGCCATCTGCTGCTGCAGGAACTGCGCCGGCATCGCGGTGTTGTTGTCGGCATGCACCGGCGCGCCATTCAGCTCGCACAGATAGGCTGCGCGTTTCAGCGGATCCCTGAGACGCTGGTACGCCTCGTTGATGCGTACCGACCACTGCATCGCGATGCGCTGGGCCGCGGCGCCTTGCTGGGAAAACCGGTCGGGATGAGCTTGCCTTTGCAAATCCCTCCAGCGCCGATCCAGCTCGGCTCGGCTCTGCGCGAACCGCGCCGGAATGCCGAAAAGCTCGAAGTCGTTGGATTGCAGATTCATGTCAATAAAAAACCGCCATCACGCAATGTGAGGGCGGTCGCAGGCGAACGCGCGGCGCTCAGACGCGAAAGCTCTCTCCGCAGCCGCAGCGATCGCGCTCATTCGGGTTGTTGAACTTGAAACCCTCATTCAAGCCCTCGCGCACAAAATCGAGCTCGGTGCCATCAATGTAGGCCAGACTCTTGGGGTCGATCAGAACCTTCACGCCATGGCCCTCGAACACCAGATCTTCCGGCGCCACGTCATCGACATATTCGAGCTTGTAGGCCAGCCCGGAGCAACCCGTGGTCTTGACACCCAGCCGCACGCCCACGCCCTTGCCGCGCTTGGCCAGGTAGTGGGTGACATGCTGCGCCGCGGCTTCAGTCAAGGTAATCGCCATTGCAATGCACCTCTTCGTCATTGAGCCGGCGCCGCCGCGTGCTTTTGCCGGTAGTCGTTCACCGCAGCCTTGATCGCATCTTCCGCCAGGATGGAGCAGTGAATCTTGACAGGGGGCAGCGCGAGCTCTTCCGCGATCTGGCTGTTCTTGAGCGCAGCGGCCTGCTCCAGCGTCTTGCCCTTGACCCATTCGGTCACGAGCGAACTCGACGCAATGGCGGACCCACACCCGTAAGTCTTGAAGCGCGCGTCTTCGATCACCCCGGTTTGCGGATTCACCTTGATCTGCAGCTTCATCACGTCTCCGCAGGCCGGCGCGCCCACCATGCCGGTGCCGACCGCAGCATCGCCCTTGTCGAACGAGCCGACATTGCGCGGGTTTTCGTAGTGTTCAACAACTTTTTCCGAGTAAGCCATGGCATTTACCTATGGGGCAATTTCTATGAATCAATGGGCGGACCACTGGATCGCGCTGATATCAACGCCGTCCTGGTACATCTCCCACAACGGGCTCAAGTCGCGCAGTTTCGCGACGTTTTGCTTGATGGTTTCCACCGCGTAGTCGATTTCGGCCTCGGTCGTCCAGCGCCCGATCGTCATGCGCAGACTGCTGTGCGCGAGTTCATCGCTGCGGCCCAGCGCGCGCAACACATAGCTCGGCTCCAGGCTGGCCGAAGTGCAGGCCGAGCCGGACGACACCGCCAGCCCCTTGATCCCCATGATCAGGGACTCGCCTTCGACATAGTTGAAGCTCATGTTCAGATTGTGCGGCACGCGCTTTTCGAGGTGCCCATTGATGAACACCTGCTCCACATCCCTCAGCCCTGCCAGCATGCGATCGTGCAGGGCCCGGATGCGCAGGTTGTCCGCCGCCATTTCGGCCCTGGCGATGCGGAACGCCTCGCCCATGCCGACAATCTGGTGCGTGGGCAAGGTACCCGAGCGCATGCCCCGTTCGTGACCGCCGCCATGCATTTGCGCCTCGATCCGCACGCGCGGCTTGCGGCGTACGAACAGCGCGCCAATGCCTTTGGGCCCGTAAACCTTGTGGGCGGTCACGCTCATCAAGTCAACCGGCAGCGCGCGCAGATCGATGTCGAGCCGCCCCACCGCCTGCACCGCATCCACGTGGAAAATCACGCCCTTTTCGCGGCAGATCGCGCCTATGCCCGCGATGTCCTGAATCACGCCGATTTCGTTGTTGACGAACATGACGCTGGCCAGAATCGTGTCGGGCCGGATGGCAGCCCTGAAAACATCCAGATCGACCAGACCATCGGGCTGGACATCCAGATACGTCACATCGAACCCCTGGCGTTCCAGTTCGCGGCAGGTGTCGAGCACCGCCTTATGCTCGGTCTTGACCGTGATGATGTGCTTGCCGCGGGTTTTGTAGAAACCGGCGGCGCCTTTGAGGGCCAGATTGTCCGACTCGGTGGCGCCGGAAGTCCAGATGATTTCGCGCGGATCGGCGCCAATCAGCGCAGCGACCTGCTCACGCGCATTCTCTACCGCGGCTTCCGCCTCCCAGCCCCAGGCATGACTGCGCGAGGCCGGGTTGCCAAAATGCTCGCGCAACCACGGGACCATGGCGTCCACCACGCGCTCGTCGCACGGCGTTGTGGCGCTGTAGTCCATGTAAATGGGAAAGTGCGGGGTCATATCAATAAAATAGCTGCTTCAATGCGGGTCGATCTCGACGCACGCGGTCTTTATCTAGGTTTTGGCAAACGCATTGCCCAGCGCAAACACCGAGTTGGGCGCGTTCACACGAATCGGCTTGACCACCGGCATGCTGGAGATCGCGCGCTTGACCGCAGGTTTGTCCTCGATCTGCACGCCCTTGGCGAGCTGATCGTCCACCAGTTTTTGCAGCGTGACCGAATCAAGGAACTCCACCATGCGGGCGTTCAGGGACGCCCAAAGCTCATGCGTCATGCAGCGGCCTGCATCGCCCAGACAATTTTCCTTGCCGCCGCACTGGGTTGCATCAATCGGTTCGTCCACCGAGACAATGATGTCGGCCACGGTAATGTCCGTCGCCTTGCGACCCAACGTATAGCCACCGCCAGGGCCTCGGGTGGATTCCACCAGTTCGTGCCGCCGCAGCTTGCCGAATAACTGTTCAAGATAGGACAATGAAATCTGCTGACGCTGACTGATAGCCGCCAGCGTGACGGGGCCATTGTTCTGGCGCAAAGCCAGATCGATCATGGCGGTCACCGCAAAACGACCCTTGGTTGTAAGACGCATGGCAAGCTCCTTCGGTTCGGCCCAGGCACCATCAAATCACCCGCAAAACTTGGCGGACTTCCAGGTGCCGCACCAGTTGCTGCTGGTACGACCTGGTCCGCTGCGGACAGGTTCCCGGCTTCTCGACTCAAGCTTACCACAAAACCCGATTGAATTAATCAACTAATAGAACCAATAAGTTCATAATTATACTTATTAGTATAAACAATGCGCTCGATCCGTTTGATCGCACTCACACGGGAGCCACATTCTCCGAGCCCGGCGCCCCGAACACCTGCTGCTTGAGCAGCACCAGTTGATCGCGAACTCGCGCGGCCGTTTCGAATTCCAGATTGCGGGCGTGCTCCAGCATCAATTTTTCGAGCCGTTTGATCTCGCGCGCGAGGTCCTTCTCGCTCATGTCCTCGACGCGTGCGCGTTGCATCGCGTCCTGTTCGAGCTTTTCCGCTTCCCGACCCGCTTTTTCACTATAGACGCCATCGATCAGATCCCGCACCTGCTTGACGATGCTGCGCGGCGTGATGCCCTTCGCCTGGTTATGCGCGAGTTGGCGGGTTCTGCGCCGTTCGGTTTCGTCGATGGCCTTGCGCATCGATTCGGTGATGTTATCGGCATACAAAATGGCGCAACCATGGAGATTGCGGGCGGCGCGGCCAATGGTCTGGATCAGCGAGCGTTCGGAGCGTAAAAAACCCTCCTTGTCGGCGTCCAGAATCGCCACCAGGCTGACTTCCGGAATATCCAGTCCTTCGCGCAGCAAATTGATACCAACCAGCACATCGAAGGTGCCGAGACGCAGGTCGCGCAGGATTTCCACGCGCTCCACCGTATCGATATCGCTGTGCAGGTAACGCACCTTCACGCCATTGTCGCTGAGGTAGTCGGTGAGCTGCTCGGCCATGCGCTTCGTCAAGGTGGTGATCAGTACCCGCTCGTTTTTCTCCGCGCGGATACGGATTTCCTGCAGGACATCGTCCACCTGATGCGCGGCGGGCCGCACCTGCACCTCGGGATCCACCAGGCCCGTAGGCCGAACCAACTGCTCGGCCACGCGCCCCGTGTGCATGCGCTCATACTCGGCCGGCGTGGCGGAGACGAACACCACCTGGCGCATGCGCCGCTCGAACTCCTCGAGCTTGAGCGGCCGGTTGTCCAGCGCCGACGGCAGCCGGAAGCCGTATTCGACCAGCGTGGTCTTGCGCGAGCGGTCGCCGTTGTACATGGCCGAGAACTGCCCCATCATCTGATGGCTTTCGTCGATGAACATCATCGCGTCCTTCGGCAGATAGTCGGTCAGCGTGCTGGGCGGATCGCCGGGGGCCGCACCCGACAGGTGCCGTGTGTAGTTCTCGATGCCTTTGCAGTGCCCAACTTCGCTGAGCATCTCCAGGTCGAACCGGGTACGCTGCTCCAGCCGCTGCGCTTCCACCAGCTTGCCCGTGCCGGTCAGCTCTTTCAGGCGCGCGGCCAGCTCGATCTTGATGGTGTCCACCGCCCTCAGCACTTGGTCGCGCGGCGTCACGTAGTGGCTGGACGGATAGACCGTGAAGCGCGGGATTTTCTGGCGGATGCGGCCTGTCAATGGGTCGAACAACTGCAGGCTCTCGATCTCGTCGTCGAACAGTTCGATGCGGATCGCCAGCTCGGAATGCTCGGCCGGGAACACGTCGATCGTGTCGCCGCGCACGCGGAATTTGCCGCGTGAAAAATCCACGTCGTTGCGCTCGTACTGCATGCGCACCAGTTGCGCGATCACGTCGCGCTGGCCCATGGAATCACCAGCGCGCAGGGTCATCACCATCTGATGGTAGGCCTCGGGCTGGCCGATGCCATAGATGGCCGAGACGGTCGCCACGATCACCACGTCGCGCCGCTCCAGGATGCTCTTGGTGCAGGACAGGCGCATCTGCTCGATGTGCTCATTGATCGCACTGTCCTTCTCGATGAACAGGTCACGCTGCGGCACATACGCTTCGGGCTGGTAGTAATCGTAGTAGCTCACGAAGTATTCGACCGCGTTTCTAGGAAAGAACTCGCGGAACTCGCTGTACAACTGCGCGGCCAGCGTCTTGTTGGGTGCGAACACGATGGCCGGACGGCCCAGCCGGGCGATCACGTTGGCCATCGTGAAGGTCTTGCCCGAGCCGGTCACACCGAGCAGGGTCTGGAACACCTCGCCGTCGCGCACGCCCTCCACCAGTTCGTCGATGGCCGTGGGCTGGTCGCCGGCGGGGGGGTAAGGCTGGAACAGCTCGAAGGGCGAATCAGGAAAACTGATGAATTCGCTGTTTTGCGCGGTGGGCACGAGTTCAATCGCTGCTGGCATGGTTGGTTTTGGCATCAGCCCTTAAAATTGGGGTCAACCCGATACAGTACAACAGGTCCGGCTCCTTCGCTACTGACAGTTTTCGACAACTTCCGAGGATTTTTCATGTCTCTTTTCACCGCCGTGGAAATGGCGCCGCGCGACCCCATCCTGGGCCTCAATGAGCAGTTTGCCGCCGATCCGAACCCGGCCAAGGTCAACCTGGGTGTGGGCGTGTATTTCGACGAGAACGGCAAGCTGCCGCTCCTGCAGTGCGTGCAGGCAGCCGAGAAAGCGCTGATGGCTACGCCCAAGCCACGCGGCTACCTGCCGATCGACGGCATCGCCGCCTACGACAGCGCCGTCAAGGGCCTGGTGTTTGGCGCCGATTCCGAGCCCGTCAAGAGCGGGCGCGTCGCCACCGTGCAGGGCCTGGGCGGCACGGGCGCGCTCAAGATCGGCGCCGACTTCCTCAAGCGCCTGAAGCCCGACGCCAAGGTGCTGATCAGCGACCCGAGCTGGGAAAACCACCGCGCGCTGTTCACGCAGGCGGGCTTCTCCGTCGGCACCTACCGCTACTACGACGCCGCCACGCGCGCCCTCGATTTCGAGGGCATGCTGGCCGACCTGAATGCGGCCGCGGCCGGCACCATCGTCGTGTTGCACGCCTGTTGCCACAACCCGACCGGCTACGACATCACGCCGGCGCAGTGGGACCAGGTGATCGCCGCCGTCAAGGCACGTGGCCTGACGCCGTTCCTGGACATGGCCTACCAGGGCTTTGCGAACGGCATCGCCGAGGACGGCGCGGTGATCGGCAAATTCGTCGCCGCCGAACTCACCTTCTTTGTCTCGACCTCGTTCTCCAAGAGCTTCAGCCTGTATGGCGAGCGCGTCGGCGCGCTATCGGTGCTGTGTGCCAGCAAGGACGAAGCCGAGCGCGTGCTGAGCCAGCTCAAGATCATGATCCGCACCAACTACTCCAACCCGCCCACGCATGGCGGCGCGGTGGTCGCGATGGTACTGAACGATGCCCGGCTGCGTGCCCAGTGGGAACAGGAACTGGCCGGCATGCGCATCCGCATCAAGGCCATGCGCACAAAGCTGGTCGATGGGCTCAAGGCCGCCGGGGTGAAAAAAGATATGGGCTTCATCACCACGCAGGTCGGGATGTTCAGTTACTCGGGCCTGACCAAGGACCAGATGGTGCGCCTGCGCAGCGAGTTCGGCGTGTACGGCACGGACACCGGGCGCATGTGCGTGGCGGCTCTCAACAGCCGAAATATCGACTACGTCTGCGCCTCGATTGCCAAGGTCATTTAAGGCTTTTGCCGTTACCAAGCATCGACAGACAGCTACTTTTTTTGTAGCGTACCGATTTCAGCGCCGCGCGGGGCGCACCCGTCGGGGCTCGCGTCAGCCCCAGATCACCGAGCGCATCGAGATCGAGGCGAGCTGGAAATTGGTGTTGAAGAAGCGCGACGGCTCACTCGCGTCCACCGCGCCCGCCGCATACAGCAGCGGCAGGTAGTGCTCGTGGGTCGGATGCGCCTGTTGCGCCACCGACCCCAGCTTGCGGAAATCCTGCAACGCGTCCAGGCGCCCTTGTACGATGTGTTCGCCCGTCACGGCGTCGAATTCGAGCGCCCAGTCGTAAACATCGTTGCCGGCGCCGGACCAGCGCGCCGCACGCAGGTTGTGCACAATGTTGCCGCTGCCCACGATCAGCACGCCGCGCTCGCGCAGTGCCTTGAGCTGGCGCGCCAGTGCATAGTGTTCTTCGGGGGCGCGGCCATAGTCCATGCTGAGCTGAATAACCGGGATGTCCGCAGCAGGAAACATCGGCTTGAGCACCGACCAGGTTCCATGGTCCAGCCCCCACTCACTCATATCCAGCCCTAGCGGCGCCGATTGCCGCTGCCGCACCAGCAGGCTGATCGCCTGCGCCGCCGCTGGGTCACCGGGCGCCGGGTATTGCTGTTCAAAGAGTTCCTGCGGAAAGCCGCCAAAGTCGTGGATGGTCCTGGGCAGGGCCATGCCGGTCAACCACCAGCCTGTGCTCAACCAATGCGCGGAAATGCACAGAATCAATCGCGGCCTGGGGAAAGTGCTGCCGAACTGCGCGCCGAGCGCCTGCCAGCTGCGCCGGTACTCGTTGTCTTCGATCGCGTTCATCGGACTGCCATGGCCGACAAACAGCACCGGCATGCGGTCTGATTTTTGCAGCGATGCGATTTGATCGAGCTCCGCTGCCGAAGGTGCAATGCTGCTCATGTGGTCCCCATCACGGCTTCGTCGAGCACCTCGACCCAATGCTTGACCGGCGTGGTCGTGCCCGTCTGCAGGTGCTGGATGCAGCCGATGTTGGCCGAGACGATGCATTGCGGTGTCAGCGCCGCGAGGTGGCCCAGCTTGCGATCGCGCAGCTGGTACGCGAGTTCGGGTTGCAGCACCGAGTAGGTGCCGGCCGAGCCGCAGCACAGGTGGCTCTCGGCGGCCAGCTTGATGTCGAAACCCAACGCCGTCAGGTGCGTTTCCACGCCGCCGCGCAACTGCTGGCCGTGCTGCAGCGTGCAGGGCGGATGGAACGCGAGCCGGCGCGCATCGCCCCTCACGCGCACCCTGCCCTGCAGCTGGGCCACCAACTCGGGCAGCAGCTCGCTCAGGTCGCGCGTGAGGGCGCTGATGCGCGCGGCCTTGTCCGCGTAGACCGGGTCGTGCGCCAGCGCGTGGCCGTATTCCTTCACCGTGACCCCGCAGCCGGAGGCATTCATCACGATCGCCTCGACCGAGCCGTCCTGCACCACGGGCCACCAGGCGTCGATGTTGCGTCGCATGTCGGCGAGCCCCCCTTCGCGGTCATTCAGGTGCGTGCGCAGCGCACCGCAGCAGCCCGCTTCGGGAGCCACCACGGTCTGGATGCCGGCGGCATCGAGCACGCGCGCGGTGGCGCTGTTGATGTTCGGCATCATGGCCGGCTGCACGCAGCCGGCCAACAACAGCATCTTGCGTGCGTGTTCACGCTCGGGCCATGTCCGGGCGCGGGCACCCGCCGATGCCGGCACCTTGTTCTTCAGTGCCGCGGGTAACAGCGCGCGCACACCCTGGCCAAGCTTCATCGCCGGCGCAAACAGGGGTGACGTCAGGCCTTCCTTGAGCAGCGTGCGTGTGGCGTTCTCCAGCACCGGGCGCTGCACGCGCTGCTCGACTATGTGCCGGCCAATGTCCACCAGATGCCCATATTCCACGCCCGACGGACAGGTGGTTTCGCAGTTGCGGCAGGTCAGGCAACGGTCCAGATGCAGTTGCGTCTTGCGGGTTGGGGCGGCCCCCTCCAGCACCTGCTTCATCAGGTAGATGCGCCCGCGCGGGCTGTCGAGCTCATCGCCCAGCAGTTGATAGGTCGGGCAGGTCGCGAGGCAGAAGCCGCAGTGCACACATTTGCGCAAGATCGCCTCGGCCTCCAGGCCATCGGGCGTGTTCCTGAATTCGGGAGCAAGTTGGGTTTGCATGAGGCAGGCTGTCAGAGGTCAGGATAAAGGCGCCCGGGATTGAAGATGCCGACCGGATCGAACGCCTGCTTCAGGCCGCGGTGAATGCGCACCAGGGGGTCCGCCAGCGATGCGAACGTGCCGGTGCACTTGTCGGCGCCGCGAAACAGCGTGGCATGGCCGCCTGCGCGGGCCGCAGCCTCGCGCACCTGCTCCGCTGGCGCGGTCGTGCGGCACCAACGCTGCGCCCCACCCCACTCGATGAAACAGTTGCCCGGCAGGCCCAACGGAGGTGCAGTGTCGGGCACCGACAGCCTCCACAGGCATTCGCCGCAGGCCAGATCGTGCTCGCCCAGCGAGAAGAATGCATGTTGCTGGTCGCGCACCGACGCCCACCAGGCACCGGCCTCGCCCGGCGCCAGTTCGGCACCGCCGAGCCTCTGCACGGCGGCGCAGACCGCTGCGCGTGCGCCGGCCAGCCGCAGGCTCAGGCGCCCCTGGTGCCAGGCGCTGGCGTTCACAGGCAGCGGCTGGCCCGCCCAGCCATTGAGTTGCTGCAGAGCGCGCGCCTCCTCCATTTCAAACACCAGCGTCGCACTGGCCGGCGCCAGCGGCAGTACCTTCAGCGACACCTCGCAAATGACGCCCAGCATGCCGAGCGAGCCCGCCATCAGGCGCGACACGTCATAGCCCGCCACGTTCTTCATGACCTGGCCGCCGAAGGTGAGTGCCTCGCCGCGCCCGTCGAGCACGGTCACGCCCAGTACGTAGTCGCGCACAGCGCCCACGCTGGCGCGTGCCGGGCCGGACAAGCCGGCCGCCACCATGCCGCCCACGGTACCGCCCGGCGCAAAGCGCGGCGGCTCGAACGGCAGGCACTGGCCCTGTTCGGCCAGCTCGGCCTCCAGCGCGGCCAGTGACGTGCCCGCGCGCGCGGTGACTACCAGTTCGCTCGGCTCGTAGCTGGCGACGCCCGTCAGCACCGTCGTATCCAGCGGTTCACCGCGTGGAACTCCGCCATAGAAGCGCTTGGTGCCGCCGCCGCGAATCTCGAGCGCGGTCTTGCGGTCGCACGCGCCGCGCACCTGGTCCACCAGACGTCGCAGTGCCGGGTCTTGCGGGTCCATCAGAACCTCGGCAGTTCGGGGTGGCTGATCTGCCCGGCGCGCACCACCATCTTGCCGTACTCGGCACAGCGCTGCAGCGTCGGGATGACCTTGCCCGGATTCAGCAGTCCCCGGGCGTCGAACGCGCGCTTGACCGCGAACATCTGCTCGTTCTCGGCGGCCGTGAACTGCACGCACATGCTGTTGAGTTTTTCCACACCCACGCCATGCTCGCCCGTCACGGTGCCGCCCATGGCCACACTGGTCTCCAGGATGTCGGCGCCGAACAGCTCGCATCGGTGTAGCTGGTCGGGGTCGTTCGCATCGAACAGCACCAGCGGATGCAGGTTGCCGTCGCCCGCATGGAACACGTTGCAGCAGCGCAGGCCGTACTTCTTTTCCATCCCCTGAATGGCCAGCAGCATGTCGGCCAGGCGCTTGCGCGGGATGGTCGAGTCCAGGCACATGTAGTCCGGGCTGATCCGCCCCGAGGCGGGAAAGGCGTTCTTGCGCCCGCTCCAGAATTTCAGACGTTCGGTCTCGTCCCGGCTGACCTGGATGGAGGTGGCGCCGCAGCGCTCAAGGACCTCGCTCATGCGGCCGATCTCTTCGGCCACCTCCTCGGGCGTGCCATCGCTCTCGCACAGCAGGATTGCCGCAGCCGCCAGGTCGTAGCCGGCATGCACAAAGCCCTCCACTGCGGCGGTCATGGGCTTGTCCATCATCTCCAGGCCGGCCGGGATGATGCCGGACGCAATCACCGTGGCCACGGCATCGCCCGCGCGGCGCACGTCGTCGAAGCTGGCCATGATGCAGCGCGCCAGCTGCGGTTTGGGGATGAGTTTGACGGTGACTTCGGTGGTCACGGCAAGCATGCCCTCCGAGCCGATCACCAGCGCGAGCAGGTCGAGTCCGGTGGCATCCAACGCCTCGCTGCCGAACTCGACGGCCTCTCCTTCGATGGTGAAGCCTTTAACCTTGAGCACGTTATGCACTGTCAGGCCGTACTTGAGGCAGTGCACACCGCCCGAGTTCTCTGCCACGTTGCCGCCAATCGTGCAGGCGATTTGACTCGACGGGTCGGGCGCGTAGTACAGGCCGTGTGCGGCGGCCGCCTCCGAAATGGCCAGGTTGCGCACGCCACACTGCACCCGCGCCGTGCGGCGGGCCGGGTCGATGCTCAATATCTTGTTGAACTTCGCCATGCTCAGCGTCACGCCCCGCGCGTTCGGCAGCGCGCCGCCGGACAACCCGGTGCCGGCGCCGCGCACCACCACCGGCACCTGCAGCGCGTGGCAGGTCCGCAGCACGGCCTGCACTTGCTCGCAGGTTTCGGGCAGCGCCACGGCCAGCGGACGCTGGCGGTAGGCCGTCAGTCCATCACATTCGTAGGG
>SCRU01000049.1 GCA_004323695.1 Burkholderiaceae bacterium | reverse complement strand
CCGTTCGCGCTGGGTCATGCGCCCCGGCGCCGCGAGTCCCTCGATCCAGCGGCGCACGTCGGTGACCGACAGCCGCGCGATGTCGGTAATGGCCACGCCGGGTTCAGGCGGCGGCCCCGCGCCGAACAGCACGGCGCGCGCCGTGGCATTCAGGCGCGTGCCGCGGCAGGTCGGGCAGGTCTCTTCCACCAGGTCCTCCAGTTCGGGCTCGGCGAAGGTGCGTTCGCGCCCCTTGTTGTCGTCCAGCGGCACCGAGTCATCAAACGCCTTGCGCTGCTCCTTGGTGAGGCGCACGCCGGTGCCGACGCAGTCGGGGCACCAGCCATGCTTGCTGTTGTAGGAGAACAGCCGCGGATCCAGTTCGGCGTAGGAGGTCGCGCAGACCGGGCAGGCGCGCTTGGTGGAGAACGCCTCCAGCCGGCCGATCGCTGCCGTGGGCGTGCCGGCCAGCATGGCGGCGCGCAGCCCCGTGAGGTGGCTCAGCACATGCACCACGCCCTTGCCATGCTCCAGCGCCGTGGCCAACGCCTGGCGCAGCAGCGCCTCGTTCTCGGGCGTCACATCGAGGCTGGCGACCGGCAACTCGATGGTGTGTTCCTTGAAGCGGTCGATGCGCGGAAAACCGGTGGTGGGCAAGAAATTGCCATCGACCCGCAGATGCGTGTAGCCGCGCGGGCGCGCCCAGTCGGCCAGCTCGGTGTAAACGCCCTTGCGGTTCAGCACCAGCGGTGCGAGCAGGCCGATGTGCTGGCCGCGAAAGCTGGTGAGCAACTGCGCGGCAATGCTGTCGGGCGTTTGCGGCGCCACGGCGGCGCCGTCATGGATGCAGTGCTGCACCCCGAGCTTGACGTAGAGCAGGCGCAAAAAGTGCCAGACCTCGGTGGTGGTGCCGACCGTGCTCTTGCGCCCACCACGCGACAGGCGCTGCTCGATCGCCACGGTGGGCGGAATGCCGTAGACCGCATCAACCTCGGGGCGCCCGGCCGGCTGCACGATGGAGCGCGCGTAGGCGTTCAGCGATTCGAGGTAGCGGCGCTGGCCTTCGTTGAACAAAATGTCGAACGCCAGCGTGGACTTGCCCGAGCCGCTGACCCCCGTGACCACGCTGAACTGGCCGCGCGGAATGTTCACCGACAGGCTCTTGAGGTTGTGCTCGCGCGCGTTGACGATCTGGATCGCGTCATCGCTGGCGACGCGGGCGCGGCGCGTGCGCACGAGGGTCTGCAGCGGCACGCCCTCTTCGGCGGTGTGCGCGCCGAGCCCGAGGGAGCGCTCGTAGTCGCGCAGCGCCTTGCCGGTATGCGAGCTGGGGTGCAGCCGCACGTCTTCGGGCGTGCCCACGGCGACGATGCGGCCGCCCGCGTCGCCGCCTTCGGGCCCCATGTCGATGAGCCAGTCGCTGGCGCGGATCACATCCAGGTTGTGTTCAATCACGACCAGCGAATGACCCGCACCCTGCAGCTTGCGCAGCGCGCGCATGAGCTTGGCGATGTCGTCGAAATGCAGCCCGGTGGTCGGCTCGTCGAACAGGAACAGCGTGCCGCGCCGCGCCATGGGCTGGCGGCTCGCGCTGGCGCTCTTCGCGGCTTCCGCGAGAAACCCGGCCAGCTTGAGGCGTTGCGCCTCGCCACCCGACAGCGTCGGCACTGGCTGGCCCAGCTTCACGTACTCGAGCCCCACATCGACAATCGGCTGCAGCGCGCGGATCACGTCGCGGTCGGCGGCGAACAAAGCCGCCGCCTCGCTCACGGTCAGGTCCAGCACATCGGCCACGTTCATGGCGCGCCCGCCGCGTTCAATCCTGACCTCCAGAATCTCGGGCCGGTAGCGCTTGCCGTCGCAGTCCGGGCAGCGCAGGTAGACATCGGACAGGAACTGCATCTCGACGTGCTCGAAGCCGGAGCCGCCGCAGGTGGGGCAGCGGCCATCGCCGCTGTTGAAGCTGAATTTCGAGGCCGTGTAGCCGCGTTGGCGCGCCAGCGCCGCGTTGGCAAACAGCTCGCGCACCGCGTCCCAGGCGCCCACATAGCTGGCCGGATTCGAGCGCGCGGTCTTGCCGATCGGCGACTGGTCCACGAACACCGCTTCGCTCAGATGGTCGGCGCCCAGCAGGCGGTCGTGCAGGCCCGCCGATTCGGTCGATTTGCCAAAGTGGCGCAACAGGGCCGGCGCCAGCACGTCCTGGATCAGCGTCGACTTGCCCGAGCCGCTGACGCCCGTGACACAGACCAGACGCTGCAGCGGGAACTCGACGCTGACGTTGTCCAGGTTGTGTTCACGCGCGCCTTCGAGAATGAGGCGCGGCGTATTGTCAGTCACCATGCGCTTGAAGCCCATGCCGACCTGCTTGCGCCCGCCCAGATAGGCGCCGGTCAGGGTATCGGCCTGGCGCAGTTCCTCGGTCGTGCCATCGAACACGATCCGGCCGCCGCGCTCGCCGGGGCCCGGGCCCATATCGATCATGCGGTCGGCCGCCAGCATCACGGCCGGGTCGTGCTCCACCACGACCAGCGTGTTGCCGGCATCGCGCAGCCGCAGCATCGCCTCGGTGATCCGATGCATGTCGCGCGGATGCAGGCCGATGCTGGGCTCGTCCAGCACGAACAGCGTGTTGACCAGCGAAGTGCCCAGCGCGGTCGTCAGGTTGATGCGCTGCACCTCGCCGCCCGAGAGGGTGCGGCTCTGCCGGTCCAGCGTGAGGTAGCCGATGCCGACATCGCAGAGGTACTTGAGGCGCGTGGTGATTTCTTCATAGAGAAGCTTGAGCGCCTGGGTATCGCCCGCGCTGGCATGACTGGACGGGTCGAGCGTCATACGATCGAAAAAGCGCCGCAACCGGTCGATCGGGAGCAGCATGAGGTCGTGCAGGCACAGGCCTGGCAGCGCTTCGAGTTGCTCGCGCGACCAGGTCACGCCTTGCGGCATGAAACGCCTTGACGGTTCCAGCACCGCATCGGCATCGTCCTTGCTGCCGATGCGCCACAGCAGGCTCTCCAGCTTCAGGCGCGCGCCGCCGCAGGTGCCGCACGGCGTATAGCTGCGGTACTTGGACAGCAGCACCCGAATGTGCATCTTGTACGACTTGGTTTCGAGGTATTCGAAGAAACGCTTGACGCCGAACCAGTGCTGGTTCCACTTGCCGTTCCAGTTTGGCGACCCGTTGATGACCCAGTGCTGGTGCTCGGGCGTGAGCCTGGCGTAGGGGGTGTCGCGCGGAATGCCCGCCGCCTCGGCATGGCGCATCAGGTCGTCCTGGCACTCTTTCCAGGCCGGCGTCTGCATCGGCTTGATGGCACCGGCGCGCAGCGTGAGCTTGTCGTTGGGAATGACCAGGCCATAGTCCACCCCGATGACACGGCCAAAGCCGCGGCAGGTTTCGCAGGCCCCGACGGCCGAGTTGAAGGAGAACATTGACGGGATCGGATCGGTGTAGCGCAGGTCGCTTTCGGGGCAGTGCAGGCCGGTCGAGAAGCGCCACATCTCGTCAGATGCGGGAGGCATGGGGTCAGAGCCCAATTTCGTGGAGGCCCCTTCCGCAGACGCGATGTCGCGCGCGGCATTCGGATCCGGCCCCATGACATAGACGTTGAGGCGGCCACTGCCGCGCTTGAGCGCCACCTCGATGGCCTCGACGGCGCGTGCCTTTTCGGTGCTGGCGATGCGAAAGCGGTCAGCCACCACATCCAGCACCTTGCGGGGCCCGGTCGGCGTCGCGACCTCGCGCTCGGCCTGCACTCGGGTGAAGCCGCTGGCGGACAGCCATTGCTCGATTTCTTCGGCACTGGTGTTGCCAGGCAGCTCCACGGGAAAGGTCAACACCAGACGCGGATCGACGGCGAAAGCCCTCGCGCGCCGCACGATTTGTGCGTAGATGGTTTCGGGTGAGTCATGTCGCACCGGCAGGGCCGTGGCGCGGTCAAACAACTGCGCGGCACGCGCGAACAACAACTTGAGGTGGTCGTTGAGCTCGGTCATGGTGCCCACCGTGGAGCGCGAACTGCGCACCGGATTCGTCTGGTCGATCGCGATCGCGGGCGGCACGCCTTCCACCCTGTCCACCGCCGGCTTGTCCATGCGGTCGAGGAACTGGCGCGCGTAGGCGGAAAAGGTTTCCACGTAGCGGCGCTG
>SCRU01000048.1 GCA_004323695.1 Burkholderiaceae bacterium | reverse complement strand
GGCGCTCGTGCCGGTGCATCATAGGCTTCGGACGCCAGCAGGGCGGCGCGCTTGGTGGGGGCGGGTGGCAGTGGCATGTGGACAATCGGCTTGCGGAGGTTGGAGAGGGTTGAATGCCGTACAGCAAAGGCGGGTCACGATGGCCCAAGAAGCGAAAAAGCCGCCTGGAGGCCAAGGCGGCTTTGGTCGGGAAGCGGTTGCGGTACCAACGGCATGGACTCATTATGCATGAGCGCCGGGCCTTGCAACCTCCCTGTTGCTTGGAGACGTCAGGCGGCCTTTTTGAGTGCCTTGACGGCTTTCAGGACCTCGTCCACATGGCCCGGGACCTTCAGGCCGCGCCATTCATTCTTGAGAACCCCGTCGGCGCCGATCAGGAAGGTGCTGCGCTCGATGCCCTTGACCTTCTTGCCGTACATGATCTTGTTCTTGACGACGCCGAACATGTGGCACATTTTTTCCTCGGTGTCGGCAATCAGCTCGAAGGGCAGTTCCAGCTTGACCTTGAATTCCTCGTGCGATTTCATGTTGTCACGCGACACGCCGAACACGGTGGCGCCGGCCTTGGCGAAGTCCTTGAACTTGTCGCGGAACTGCATGGCCTCGGTGGTGCAGCCCGGTGTGTTGTCCTTCGGGTAGAAGTACAGCACCAGGGTGTGTCCCAGATGGGAAGTATTGGATACTTTGATGCCGCCGGTGGCCTGGGCTTCGAATTCGGGGAGGGGTTTGTTGACAACGATCGCCATAAAAACTTCAATCTCGTGTGACAGGATGTGGTCGTTGATGGGATGCGCGAAAGGCGCCGTTGAAGGGCGGTTTCCGCTACTGAACCTCTCGATTTTACCTCAAAGGGGCGTCTCTAGCCCGAGCCCTCCAGCAGCAGGGCCGCGACCACGTGCCGGCCTTCGCCCGCGAGGATGTTGTAGGTGCGGCATGCGGCCTGCGTGTCCATGGTCTCCACGCCGATGCGCCTGGCCATCAGGGGCCGCAGCCAGAGCGGCTGCGGAAAGCGGATGCGCGCGCCGCTGCCGAAGATCACGAGCTCGCCATCGAGCGTGGCAATCTGTTCGAAATGCGCCGCCGTCAGGTCGGCGAAGCCGTTGCATGGCCAGTCCAGCCGCTCGCCCTGCGAACTGATGATGATGCTGGAGGTGATTTTTTCGTTGTCCAGCGCGACCCACCCGGGGCCGTAGGCACTGATGGATTGAACGTCGAACTTGTCCGGTTGCAGCTTCATGGCGTTTTGGTAACTGTGGTCAAATTATAGGTTTTCACCCCCAAAGACGCGCCCCGGAGGGACATTGAGAACGATCCAGAAATCGGCCAAGCTGGCCAACGTCTGCTACGACATCCGCGGCCCCATCATGGACCGCGCGCGGCAGATGGAGGAAGAAGGCCAAAAGCTCATCAAGCTCAACATCGGCAACCTGGCGCTGTTCGGCTTTGACTCGCCCGAAGAGATCCAGCAGGACATGATCCGCAATCTGCCCGATTCCGCAGGCTACTCCGACAGCAAGGGCATCTTCGCGGCGCGCAAGGCGGTGATGCACGAGACCCAGAAGCAGGGCATCGAGGGCGTCACGCTCGACGACATCTACCTGGGCAATGGCGCGAGCGAACTGATCGTGATGGCGACCAACGGGCTGCTCAACGATGGCGACGAGCTGCTGCTGCCCGCGCCCGACTATCCGCTGTGGACAGCCGCGGCCAGCCTGTCGGGCGGCTCGCCGGTGCATTACCGGTGCGACGAGACGAACGGCTGGATGCCGGACCTGGACGACATTCGCGCCAAAATCACGCCGCGGACCAAGGGCATCGTCGTGATCAACCCGAACAACCCGACCGGCGCGCTGTATTCGGACGAGTTGCTGCGCGGCATCGTCGAAATCGCGCGCGCGCACGGTTTGGTGATTTTTGCCGACGAGGTGTACGACAAGGTGTTGTACGACGGGGTACGCCACACGGCGATCGCGAGCCTGTCGGACGACGTGCTCACGCTGACCTTCAACTCGCTCTCCAAAAGCTACCGCTCCTGCGGCTACCGCGCGGGCTGGCTCGTGGTGTCGGGCGACAAGCGCCCGGCCGGCGACTATATCGAGGGCCTGAACATGCTCTCGAACATGCGCCTGTGTTCGAACGTGCCGGGCCAGTGGGCGATCCAGACCGCGCTGGGCGGCTACCAGAGCATCAACGAGCTGGTTGGCCAAGGGGGCCGGCTGCGCCGCCAGCGCGACCTGGCGTATGAGCTGATCACGGCCATTCCGGGCGTGAGCTGCGTCAAGCCGAGCGCGGCGCTGTACATGTTTCCACGGCTCGACCCGAAGGTTTATCCGATCACGGACGACCGGCAGTTTTTTCTGGAATTGCTGCAGGAGACGCGCGTGATGCTGGTGCAGGGCACGGGCTTCAACTGGGCCACGCCGGATCATTTCCGCATTGTCTTCCTGCCGCACGAGGACGACCTGCGTGAGGCCGTGAGCCGCATTGCCCGGTTTCTCGATGGCTACAAAAAGAGAAGCAAAAAGTAGCCAGCCGGCAAGGGCTAGAGGCACTTTTTAATCTGAATCAATGATGAAATCCATTCAAGTGGGCCTGCTGGGCATCGGCACCGTGGGCAGCGGCACGTTCAAGGTGCTGGCGCGCAACCAGGAAGAGATCCGGAGTCGCGCCGGCCGCGGCATTGCGATCACCATGGTGGCCGATCTGGATGTGGCGCGCGCTCAAGGCGTCGTCGGCGAGGGCGTGACGGTCGTCGCCGATGCGCGCGCTGTCATTGCCAACCCCGGGATCGACATCGTGGTGGAGCTGATCGGCGGCTACGGCATTGCCAGGCAGCTGGTCCTGGAGGCCATCGCGGCGGGCAAGCATGTGGTCACCGCGAACAAGGCGCTGCTGGCGGTGCACGGCACCGAAATCTTTGCGGCTGCGCACGCCAGAGGCGTGATGGTGGCCTTCGAGGCGGCGGTGGCGGGCGGCATTCCGATCATCAAGGCGCTGCGCGAGGGCCTGGCGGCGAACAGCATCCAGTGGATCGCCGGCATCATCAACGGCACCACCAACTTCATTCTGTCCGAGATGCGCGACAAGGGTCTGGATTTCGCTGCCGCGCTGGCGGACGCGCAGCGGCTGGGCTATGCCGAGGCCGATCCGACCTTCGATATCGAAGGCGTGGACGCGGCGCACAAGGCCACCATCATGTCGGCTATCGCGTTTGGCACCCCGGTCCAGTTCGAGAAGGCTTATGTCGAGGGCATCACCCAGCTCGCGGCGCAAGACATCAAATACGCCGAGCAGCTCGGCTACCGCATCAAGCTGCTGGGCATCACCAAAAGAACGCCGGAGGGGGTGGAGCTGCGCGTGCACCCCAGTCTGGTGCCGGCGAAGCGGCTGATCGCCAATGTGGAGGGCGCGATGAACGCGGTGATGGTGCACGGCGACGCCGTCGGCACCACGCTGTACTACGGCAAGGGCGCGGGCAGCGAGCCGACCGCGAGCGCGGTGATCGCCGACCTGGTCGACATCACGCGGTTGCACACGGCTGATGCTGCGCAGCGCGTGCCGCACCTGGCGTTCCATCCCGATGCCATGAGCGACCTGCGCGTGCTGCCCATGAGCGAGGTGGTGACCAGCTACTACCTGCGCCTGCGCGTGGCCGACGAAGCTGGCGTGCTGGCCCAGGTGACCGGCATCGTGGCCGACGCCGGCATCAGCATCGACGCAGTGTTGCAGCGCGAGGCCGACGAGGTGGGCGGCGAAGGTGGTGCACCGGAGGGCACACAAAGCGTGCCGCAAACCGACCTGATCATCCTCACGCACGACACCCGCGAGGGCACCATGAACGAGGCCATTGCGCGCATGCAGGCGCTGCCCAGCGTGCTGGCGCCGATCACGCGCATTCGCAAGGAAGAGTTGGCCTGATGTTCTATCTCTCCACCCGCGGCCACCCTGATCGCAAGCGCTTTTGCGACATCCTGCTCGAAGGCCTGGCACCCGATGGCGGGCTGTACCTGCCCGAGCACTATCCGCAGGTGGATGCAGCCACATTGGCGAAGTGGCGCCCGCTGGCCTATGCCGATCTGGCGTTCGAAGTGCTGTCGCTTTTCATCGACGACATCCCGGCCGCCGACCTGCGCGCGATCTGCCGCAAGACCTATTCGCAGGAGGTGTTCGGTACGCGCGAGATCGTGCCTTTGAGGAAGCTCGAAGACGGCCCGGTCGCCGGCGCTCGCGCGCCGCTCTACCTCGAGGCGCTGTCCAACGGGCCGACGCTGGCCTTCAAGGACATGGCGATGCAGCTGCTGGGCAACCTGTTCGAGTACGAGCTGGCGCGCCGCGGCGAGCAACTCAACATCCTGGGCGCCACCAGCGGCGACACCGGCAGCGCGGCCGAATACGCGATGCGCGGCAAGCACGGCGTGCGCGTCTTCATGCTGAGCCCGAACGGGCGCATGAGCCCGTTCCAGCAGGCGCAGATGTTCAGCCTGCAGGACGACAACATCCACAACATTGCCGTGGAGGGCGTGTTCGACGACTGCCAGGACATCGTCAAGGCGGTCTCGGGCGACCTGGCGTTCAAGCGCCGCTACAAGATCGGCACCGTCAACTCGATCAACTGGGCGCGCCTGCTGGCGCAGGTGGTGTACTACTTCGCCGGTTATTTCCAGGCAACCGCGAACGATACGGAGAAGGTCAGTTTCACCGTGCCCAGCGGCAACTTCGGCAACGTCTGCGCCGGCCATGTCGCGCGCATGATGGGTCTGCCGATCGACCAACTCGTGGTGGCGACCAACGAGAACGACGTGCTCGACGAGTTTTTCCGCACCGGCGTGTACCGCGTGCGCGCCAGCGCCGACACACACGAAACCTCCAGCCCGTCGATGGACATTTCCAAGGCCTCGAACTTCGAGCGCTTCGTATTCGATCTGCTCGGCCGCGATGGTGCCCGCACGCGCGCGCTGTTTGGCGATGCCCTGGCCAAAGACGGGCGCTTTGACCTGGGCGCGGAGCCGGCCTTCGGACAGGCGGCGCAGCGCTACGGCTTTGTCAGCGGCAAGAGCACCCATGCCGACCGGCTGGCGACCATCCGGGACACGTTCGAGCGCCTGGGCGTGATGATCGACCCGCACACCGCCGATGCCGTGAAGGTCGCGCGCGAGCACCTGAGTGCCGGTGAGCCGATGATCGTGCTGGAGACCGCGCTGCCCATCAAGTTTGCGCAGACCATTGTCGAGGCGCTGGGCCGCGAGCCCGATCGCCCGGCCCGATTCGACGGCATCGAGCAATTGCCCCGGCGCGTGACTTTGATGATGGCGGATGCCACCGCGGTGCAGGCCTACGTCGTGCAGAATTGCAAGTAAAAAGTGACTGCAGCCCTTATAGGGTATGCACAGTTGGCTATAAAAAATAGAGCAACTTGAGAGAAATCCAATGAAAGTTGTCGGCTTCGCGGGGTACTCGGGCTCGGGCAAAACCACCCTGGTCGAAGGCCTGATCCCGATGTTGAAACAGTGTGGCCAGCGCGTCTCGGTGGTCAAGCATGCGCACCACCGCTTCGACATTGACCATGTCGGCAAGGACACCTGGCGGCACCGCCAGGCGGGCGCGTTCGAGGTGGTCGTCGCCTCCGATCAGCGGCTCGCCCTGATGCGGGAATTCGAGCGCCCCACCGAGCTGTCGGTGCACCAGTTGATTGCCGAACTCGATGACACCGTGGATTGGGTTCTGGTGGAGGGTTTCAAGCACAGTGACCTGCCCAAGATCGAGGTCTGGCGTGCGTCGAACGGCAAGCCCGCGCGCTACTTCGAGGACGACTTCATCGTCGCCATTGCAACCGACTCCGCCCTGCAATTGCCG
>SCRU01000047.1 GCA_004323695.1 Burkholderiaceae bacterium | reverse complement strand
CTGTTTCACCCTGGTGTTTCCGCATCGCGTCGCGAAGCCCTGAAGCTGACAACAAACTCATCGGGCTGTCTAGATTCTGTTGGGGTGCGCTCCCTACGATGAACACATCTCCTCAGCGCCTAACCAAGGCATGGGAGATGCAAGTTTCATCCACCTTTGTCAGGAGCTTCAATCATGACCCAACAACGCCTCTCCCTTTCTTCCATGATCGCCGCCGCGGCCGCAGTGGCTGCCCTGGGTCTTCCAGGGATGGCTTCGGCAGCGTACGAGCATCCAGCCAATAATGAAATCGGCGTCATCGTTCACCCGGAACACTTCAAGAGCGAGAAGACCCGCGCCCAAGTCAAGGCGGAGGCCGAGGCTGCGATGCGGCAAGGCCGGCTTTCCTACGGCGAGAGCAACTACCCGATCCGGACACCCGATGCAGGTCCTGGCAAGACGCGTGTGCAAGTGATCAACGAACTGCGCAGCGAGTCGCCTGCCGAACGCGACGCGCGTCTGCGCCTTTACTCCGCAGGTTGATTCTCCTGCTGCTACGCCGGCATCATTGGGGTGGCTATTCAAGGGGCATGCGATGGCGACACCCGATGTCTCTTGAAACAGTGCTGCTTGCGACCATGCCCGGCAAGCGACCTCAAGCGCCAGCTGCGCGAGAAACCGTAAAACAAAATCCGCCCATGCCCCGCATGCCCGTCGGCTCGGCTGGCGTGAACGGCTCCGCCGATGGCTACCGGCGCGCACCCAACGGCGCGCTGCTGGTGCTGATGGATCAAAGCAGCCCGGGCATATGATGGTCGAATCGACTGGCCGGCTGGCGTCGCGGCTGGCGGCGGTTCCAAACGAATCAGGCCCAGACCGCAGCGAACCGCCTCGGTTGAAACAGGATGATGCCGATTCTTGGGGTGCGCCCAGATGGGGCGCATGTACCCGCGAGAAATCGCCATTGAGATCTGGAGACCGTCACATGGCGATACACGAAGCCATCACCCGCCGCGACTTCATGAACGGCGTCGGCATGGGCACCGCGGCACTGTTGGCTGGCGTGCCGCAAACCCAAGCCGCGCCCGGAATGCAAGGCGCAAGCGATGCCTTTGAACCGGACCTGGCGCTGGAATTGATCGCTCGACCGCGCAATGCTTCGCTGCGCCCGGGGCGCACGACATCCGTATGGTCGTACCAGTCGCGCATGCTGAAAGGGGATCCGACAAGCGTGCAGGCGCTGCCCGACAGCTACCTGGGACCGATCCTGCGCCTGCGGCGCGGCCAAAAAGTCCGCATCGATTTCATCAACCGGTTGGACCAACCGAGCACCGTGCACTGGCACGGCCTGCATGTCCCCGACACCATGGACGGACATCCGCGCTTTGCGATCGGGCCGGGCGAGCGCTATCGCTACGAGTTCGAAGTGCGCAACCGCGCCGGCACCTACTGGTATCACCCCCACCCCCACGGCCATACGGGCGAGCAGGTGTATTTCGGCCTTGCCGGCCTGCTCCTGGTGAGCGATGGCGAGGAGCAGACGCTGCCGCTGCCACGCGGCCAATACGATGTGCCGATCGTCATTCAGGATCGCAGCTTCGACGACGACAACCAGTTCCGCTACCTTGGCGACACCGGGCCGACCGCGCGCGGCAACGCATCCGGCGCGCCGTCTGCACCAGGCAACGCGATGGGCGGTCGGGGAATGATGGGTGGCATGATGAGCCGCGGGGCCATGATGTCAGGCGGCATGGGCGGCATGATGGCGCGCATGATGGGGTTCCTTGGCGACACCATCCTGGTCAACGGCCGCCCGGACGCATCGATCGAGGTCGCCACGCACCCCTATCGGCTGCGCATCCTGAACGGCTCCAACTCGCGCATCTACAAGCTGGCGTGGCAGGACGGCCGGCCGCTCACCGTGATCGGCACCGATGGCGGGCTGCTGGAGCGGCCGGTGCACAAGGACTACGTGATGCTGGCCCCCGCCGAGCGCGTTGAACTGTGGGCCGACTTCAGCAAGGACGATCTGGGCACGCAGCTCACGCTGATGAGTCTTGCGTTCGAGGGTTCAATGGGCGGGATGATGGGGATGATGGATGGCGGGCCGATGGCAGCCATGATGGACAACTCATCGTTGGCTGCCGGGGCGCAGTTTCCGATATTCAAGGTCAATGTGGCGCGCAAGACAAACGCCAAGCTCGAACTGCCCAATCGGCTGTCTGCGATCTCCTGGCCGCGCCTGCAGGATGCGGTCAATCGTGCCAAGCCAAGAACTTTCCGCATCACGATGGCGCAGATGCAATGGGGCTTCAATGGCCGCAGTTTCGAGATGATGGCCGTGGCGCCCAATGAAGTCGTCAAGCTGGGAACCACGGAGGTTTGGGAGTTCGCCAACGACAGCGGCATGATGACCATGGCCCACCCGATCCACGTACACGACCAGCAATTTCAGGTGCTGGAGCGACGTCACGGCGCGGCCAGCGGCGGCGTGCGCGATGGCTATGTCGATCAAGGCTGGAAAGACACCGTGCTGGTGATGCCGGGAGATCGCGTGAAGCTCTTGATGCGTTTCGCCGACTATCCAGGGCTCTACCTCTACCACTGCCACATGCTGGAGCACGAGGATCTGGGCCTGATGCGCAATTACCGCATCGAGACTTGAATGCCGGTGGCAGGTGTGCAAATGTCTTTCGGCCCGGCAAGCTCAGGCCGCGCCGTGCAAAGCAGTTGCCAGCGCGTTTTGAAACAACTCAAGAAAGGTCGCACATCATGATGAGCGGAATGCAAATGGGCGCAATGACGGGGATGGGCGGCTGGTTCGGCGCCCACGGGTTGATCCTGCTGCTCTGGGCGGCGGTCATCATCCTGCCCTTCTGGAAAATCTTTTCCAAGGCAAGTTTTTCCGGCTGGCTCAGTCTGCTGCTGCTCGTGCCCGTGGTCAACCTGATCGTCCTCTACGTCATTGCATTCGCGCGCTGGCCGGCGCGCCGGTTTCCCGACCTTCCGGTTTGAGCCGACCGGTTACCGCGGACAAGGCCATCATGCTGCTCGATCGTGCCGATGCCGGTGGTGGATGTCGGGGTAATGCGGGTGGCAGTGGGTGATCGGCGCATGTGCGTGCTCATGCGAATGCGGCTCGCGGCCATCCCACGGAAAATCGTGCGTGTGCTGGTGGTGCACGTCGTGCACGTGGCGGTGGGTGTGGGTCATGGTCTGGTGGGTGTGCGTGTGCTCGTGGCGCTCGGTCAGGTGCAGCCATACCCCGGTGGCCATCAGCGCCGCTGCCAGCCAGAACAGCGGCGCGGCGTGCTCGCCGAGGGCAAAGACAGCAATGGCCGCGCCCAAGAATGGCGCGGTGGAAAAGTAGGCGCCGGTGCGCGCCGTGCCAAGGCCGCGCAAGGCGAGAACGAACAGCACCAAGCTGACGCCGTAGCCCAAGAGCCCGACCAGCATGGCTTCGGCCAGCACGGGTGCGGCAGGCAGCGCAGCGCCCAGTGCCAGCGCGATGCCGGTGTTGACGATGCCCGCTACGCCGCCCTTGAGGCCTGCCACAAACAGCGCGTCCGTGGCCGACACCTTGCGAGTGAAGTTGTTGTCCAGCGCCCAGCCAAGGCAGGCGCCGGCAATCAGGAGCGTGCCCGAACCCAGACGGCCGGTGGCTGGCGACGCATCGGGCCACGCCAACAACACAGCGCCGGCGACGATCGCCAGCATGCCGAGAACGATGTGACGGTCGGTGTTTTCGCGAAACACGACCCAGGCGATGACGGCGGTCAGCACCGCTTCCAGATTGAGCAGCAGCGATGCGGTGGCAGCCGGGGTGGTCATGAGCCCCAGCATGAGCGCGAGCGGCGCCAGCACGCCGCCAAAGCCGGTGGCGAGCAGCAGCCACAGCCACTCGCGCGCAGGCATCACGGGCTTGCGCCAGCCGCGGTCGCGTGCCAAGCGGATCAACCCCAAGCCGATGCCACTGCCCAGATACAAGAGGCCAGCCAGCAGCACCGGCGACACGTCGCGCAGCAACTGCTTGGCAAACGGCGTACTCGCGCCAAAGAGCAGCGCGGCGGCAAGCGCGGCGGCAACCGGCGGTGAGAAATGCAAGCGATTCATGAACCAATCCTTCCCGGAAGATGCCACATTCACCATTGCCTTCAATGGCGGCCTGCGGGTGCGACGTCGGCAAGGCCAGCCGTCGACGCATCGCCTGGAGAGCCAAACGACGTGCGGCGGGCCTGCGGCAGGAGACGTGCAGAGTTCAGAATGAAGGTCAGCTCTGAAGCGACGTGGATGAAGGCGGCCAGCAGGGGGCCCAGCAGTCCGAATGCGGCCAGCGCAATACCCACCAGATCGATTCCGATCGTGCCCGCGAAGTTCTGCCAGATGATGGCGCGCGTGCGCCGCGCCACTTTCATCGTCTCGACGAAACACGCCAGGTCGTTGCCCAGCAGCACGATGTCGGAACTCTCCTGCGCCACGTCGGTGCCGGAACCCATTGCCACGCCGACGCTGGCCTCGGCCAGAGCAGGCGCATCGTTCACACCATCGCCAACCATCGCGACTGTCCGGCCTTTCTTCACCATGTCGGCCAGCCGGGCCAGCTTGTCCTCGGGCAGCAATTCGGCTTCGACGTTCTTCAAGCCGAGCTCGGTTGCCACGGCAGTCGCGACCTGCCGGTTGTCGCCTGTCAGCAGAATCGTCTGCACGCCCATCGCATCCAGCGCGGCGATGGCCCGCTTCGCCTCGGGCCTGATCGTGTCGGCAATGTCGATGGTGCCCAGCAGGCGTCCATCCTTGGCGATCACGACCTCGGTGCACGCACCAAGGTCGCGAAGCGGCGGCAGGTCGATCCGATTGTCAGCCATCCAAGCGCGGTTGCCGACGAGAATCGTGGCGTCGCCCAATCGTGCCGAGATGCCGCGTCCTGGCGTGTAGCCGAAGTGCTCCGGTTCTCGCACTTTGCGTGCCTCTGTCTTCACGCGGCTCAAGATGGCTTTGCCGAGCGGATGCTCCGAGCGGACCTCTGCGGTCGCCGCGGCGTCGAGCAGCGCTGCAGCCGATACGCCCTCGGCAGGCAAGACAGCTTGCACTTCCGGCCGGCCGTAAGTCAGCGTGCCAGTCTTGTCGAGCACAACGGTATCGACCTTGCCCAGCGTTTCGAGATGAACCCCACCCTTGATGATGGCCCCAAGCCGGGCAGAGCGGCCGATACCGCCCAGGATCGCCAGCGGTGTTCCGGCAGCAATGCCGCACGCGCCGGCAACGATGATCACTGAGATGGTCGAACGCATGTCACGCGTGATGAGCCAGGTCAGCACGGCGGCGCCGAGCGCGAAGTACACCAGATAGCCGGCGAGCCGATCGGCCATCCGCTGCACGGGAGCCCGCGAGCGCTCGGCTCGCTCTACCGCCTCGATGATGCGGCCGTAGCTGGTATCGCGCCCGATCCGCTTGGCTCGAATTTCCAGTGCGCCCGACTGGTTGATCGCGCCAGCATAGACGCGAGAACCCTCAGTCTTTTCGACTGGCATCGACTCGCCGGTGATCCGCGATTCGTCGGTGAATGAGTGGCCGGAGACCACAACACCGTCGACCGGGAGGCCGCCGCCTGGGGAAACCAGAATCACGTCACCCACTGACAGTTCCTCGGCCGAGACGGTCTTGATAGAACCCGCCCTACGCACCGACACCTCACGCGGCAAAAACTCCAGCAGGTCCCGGATCGCCTTGCGGCCGCGGCCGACCGTCAGACCCTCCAGCACCTCCGCAATCAGCACGAACAGCGTGATCACCAAGGCGGTGAAAAATTCGCCGATCGCGGCTGCGGCAACGATGGCGATGGTCATTGACAGTTCCATCGTCATGCGCCGGGCCTGCAGGTGCTCCAGCGCTTCCTTGAAGATCGGCCAACCACCGATCACCAAGCCAATGACTCCGATTACGCTGACCGCTGGATACGGCTCCCACCATTTGAACCAGACGGCAACGGCTGCGACCGCCACCAGACAGATGCGCAGAGCCTCATTCCAATCGAATGGGTACTCGTGGTCGTGATGATCGTGATGATCGTGATCATGGTCATGATCCTCGTGGCGTTGATCGGTGTACCCATCTTGGCCATGCGGCCGGTTGTGTAGAGAAATAGACATGGGGTTTGATCGTCCGAGGGAGGTTGCCGCCCATAGGCAGCCCATAGGCGACTTCGGATTCACTTCATATAGCTGCGCAGAATCGCAATCAGTTCGGCTGCCCCTTGTTCGCGCGTGCCGTCGCCAGGGTCTTGCGGATGGGCGATGTGCGAGTTGATGTGTTCCTCCATCACTTCGCGCATCAAGCCCGTCAGCGCACCGCGCGCGGTGACGATCTGGTGCAAAACATCGGCACATCCCTTTTCGGCTTCCAGAGCACGCTCGATCCCCTCAAGTTGTCCACGGATGCGACGCACACGAGCGAGGAGTTTCGGTTTTTCCTTGACGGTATGACCCATAGGTAGATGTTTATTGTTAGGATAGGGGGGTAAGGTATATTAACCTGAACTCTGGAACAAGGACGGGCATCCAGCGCCCCGAGGTCAAGACATCGGGGGAAATTGAGCGGAGCGGATCGGTTCGGCTGGACCAGAACAACGCGAATAGGAGGCCGCCATGGAGTTCAGGTTGCTGCGCTACTTCATCGTCGTAGCGGAAGAATTGCACTTGGCCCGCGCGGCCGAGCGTTTGGGCATTGAGCAGTCACCAGTGTCGCGCGCGATGCGCGACCTCGAACGCTTGCTCGGCGTGCAGTTGTTCGACCGCAGCACGCGTCAGACGCGGTTGACTTGGGCTGGCAAGGTGCTGCTTGGCGAAGCCCGGTGCGTACTGGCCGCGGTCGATCATGCGGTGCAGGCGACCAAGGGCGCGGCCCAGGGCTATCAGGGCGTTTTGCGCATCGGTATCTGCGACAGCCTGGCCCAGCCGCGCATTGCTTCGCTGCTGGCGCGCAGCCGGGAGGAGGAGCCTGAGCTGAACATCCGGGTCTTTGAGCTGCCATTCGCGCAGCAACTCAAGGGCCTGCACAATGACCTGCTGGACATCGGCTTTGCGCTGTCGGATGTGGTCAACGACGGGCTGATGGCCGAACTGGCCTGGAGCGATCCGCTGGCGGTGATCATGCCGGCACGCCATCCGCTGCTGGAGCAGGTTCAAGTCAAGCTACAGGACGCCTTGAAGTTCCCGCTGGTGCTGTGCCATCCCGACGCAGGCTCGGGCTGCCACAACCAGATCCAGGCGGTGCTCAATGGCGCGGCCGTACCGCCCAAGGTAGCAGACCACGTGACGAGCCTGGGCGTGATGCTGACGCTGGTGGGCGCCGGCTACGGCATCGGCTTCGCCATTGCCTCGCAGGTGCAGACCCTAAATCGACCCGACATAGCCGTCCGTCCCCTGGCAGGCACGCCGCCCATGCTGTCCACCTACCTGTTGCGCCGCCGCGCCCAACCCTCTGAGCCCACGAAGCGGTTTCTGCAGCGCGCCCGCGACGAGTTCCTGCCAAAGGAAGATGAACCGGCCTCGTGACGTTGAGCGCTCGGGTACATTGGCTATTGCTGGCTGTCCATGGCTCGCACTGGACCTGCTCGGAGCGCGCGTTGACCAAGCGAGGGTTTTCAGTCCATAATTATGTCCATCTCGGTTCGCCGAGTGCGGAAAACTCGTTATCAATCAACGAGTTGGGAACACGATGATGTTCCCTTCACCCGCTCCAGTCCCCGGCTGATCAAATGGCGGCGGCCTCGCGCCCCGACATCCCTGATTCGTTGCATGGCGCACGCGTCAGGTTTATGCTGAACCCCGGTTGAAAAATGCATTTTCGGATTGGAGGTGCGGTATGTATAAACGTATCTTGTTGGCCTACGATGGTTCCGCGGCCGGTCAGAAAGCCCTGCTGGACTGCCGCGACATCGCGCAGTGGACTCATTCATCCATCCATCTCGTCGCTGTCATATCGCTCTCCATCGGACTCATGGGCAGCGAAAGCGCATACGTCGGCGCCGATTTGATAGACCAGGAAAAACTCAAGTACCAGGGCACCCTGGACGACGGGTTGCGCCGACTCAAGGAACTGGGCTACCAAGCCAGCGGAACGGTTCTGGAGGGTGAAATCGTCCAGAAAATCTCGCAGTACGCGCGCCAGATCGAGGCTGACCTGATCGTGGTCGGCCACAAACGCCTGAACAGCTGGGCGGCGCGCTGGTGGCGCGGTTCCGTGTCCAGCAGCCTGATCGAACACTCGCCGTGCAGTGTGCTGGTCGTGATCGCTCCCTGATCAGGTCGACATCCAGCTTGGGGCTCGGGTGTAACGCCCGACTCCCTCGCCCCCTGGCCATTCCGGCTGGCCGTTAAAACGTGTCGCGCACGCTGCACGGATTTTGCATCTTCCGTGTATCATGCAACGCTTTTGCCTGTGTACGTCCGACATGATCGCGCCGAACACTTCAGCGCGATGTTGCGGCTGTGAGTCAACGAAGTCGATAACAATGTAACAATGAGTCTGCCGGTCCCCCCTCACCTCCATCGAACGCTCCTGTGGCAACAGGCTCTCCACGCGGGGCTTGTCACAGCCATTGGCCTGGCATTGGCGGGGTGCGCCGTTGGACCGAACTTCAGGCCTCCCGAACTTCCCGCGGCGGCCCATGGCGCGGACTATACCGCCTCGCCCTTGCCGGCGAAGACTGCGCAGGCACCGGTCGCCGGCGGCACCGCGCAGGAATGGGCCGACGGCTCGGACATTCCGGCCCAGTGGTGGGCAGTATTTCATTCCAGCCAGCTCGACACGCTGATCCGCAGCGCGCTCGAGCGCAGCCCGACCCTCGCCGCGGCGCAGGCCACCTTGCGCGAGGCGCAGGAGAGTCTGCGCGCGAAGCAAGGCAGCCTACAGTTGCCGCAGGTCGACGCGCAGGCCGGTGCCGAGCGCGAACACGCGTCGGCAGTGCAGACTCAAACCGCCGGCGGCGAATTGCTGACGCTGTTCAACGCGCAAGTCAACGTCACGTACAACCTCGATCTGTTCGGCGGCGTTCGCCGTCAGATCGAGGGCGCGCGGGCCGCCGTCGACGCGCAGCGCTATCAGGTCGAGGCAACGTACCTGACGCTGACCGGCAATCTGGTCACCACCGCGATCAAAGAGGCCGGGTTGCGCGCGCAGCTGAAGGCAACCCGCGAAGTGCTCAAGGCCCAGCAGGATCAGCTCGGCATTCTGGAGAAGCAGTTCGACACCGGCGCGACGCCCAAATCGATCGTGCTGGCGCAGCGCACGCAGGTGGCGCAGACGCTGGCCACGCTGCCGGCGCTGGAAAAATCGCTGGCGCAGACGCGCCATCAGCTCGCGGTCTATGCCGGCCGCCTGCCGAGCGAACCGGGCCTGCCCGAATTCGATCTCGCCAGCTTCAACTTGCCGCAGACGCTGCCGCTGTCGCTGCCCTCGAAGCTTGCGCAGCAACGTCCGGACGTGCGTGCTGCCGAGGCCCTGTTGCATCAGGCCAGCGCGCAGGTCGGCGTCGCGACCGCGAATCTGTATCCGCAGATCCAGCTTTCCGCGAGCTATGGCAGTAGCGCGCTGCAAACCAGCGATCTATTCGCCAGCCCATGGACCTTCTGGAGCCTGGCGGCCGGGTTGACCCAGCCGCTGTTCCACGGCGGCGCGCTGAAGGCGCAGCAGCGCGCGGCGATTGCGGCCTACGATGCGGCCGCAGCGCAATACCGCAGCACGCTGCTGACGGCGTTCCAGAACGTCGCCGACGCGCTGCGCGCGCTCCTATTCGACGCAGACACGCTCAAGTCACAGGCGGACGCCGAGGTCGCGGCGCGCCAGTCGCTTGACATGAGCACCGATCAATACCGCAACGGCGCGGTGAGCTACGTGCAATTGCTCACGGCCCAGCAAGCCTGGCTGCAGACCCACACGGCCCTGGTGCAGGCGCAGGCGGCGCGCTATGCCGATACCGCGGCGCTGTTCCAGGCGCTGGGAGGCGGCTGGTGGAACCGTGGGCCGCTGGCCGACGCATCCGTCACGCCGACGCAGAAATGAATCCACGACACACGAGTTCCAGGAGATCCCTTCCATGACAAAGCGGATGATCATCATGATCGGCTGCGTGCTGGTGCTGATTGCGGCACTGGCGCTCGGCAAGTTTCTGCAGATCAGGAAACTGATCGCGTCGATCCCGAAACCGCAACCGCAGACGGTGTCGACGATCGTGGTGCAAAAGCTCCAATGGCAGCCGCAGCTCAAGGCGGTGGGCACGCTGAACCCGGTGCGCGGCGCCGATTTGGCCAGCGAGGTCGCCGGGCTGGTGCGCAGCGTCCACTTCAAGTCTGGGCAGGACGTGGCCGCCGGCGCACTGCTGGTGCAGCTCAATGCCGATGCCGACGTGGCACAGTTGCATGCGCTCCAGGCGACGGCCGACCAGGCCGCGATCGCGCTCAAGCGCGATCAAGCCCAGTTGGCCGTGCAGGCGGTAAGCCAGGCCCAGGTCGATGCCGACACGAACAACCTCAAGGCCGCGCGCGCGCAGGTCGACCAGCAGGCGGCGACCGTCGACAAGAAGGCGATTCGCGCACCGTTCGCCGGGAGGCTGGGCATCACCACGTTGCAGCCGGGGCAATACGTGAATGCAGGCACCACGCTGGTCACGCTGCAGACGCTGGACCCGATCTATGTGAACTTCAACCTGCCGCAGCAGCAGTTGAATGGACTGGCCGTAGGTCAGGTGGTGAACCTGAGCGTCGATGCCTTCCCGGGCCAAACCTACAACGGCAAAATCAATGCAATCAACCCGGTCGTCGACCCGTCGACCCGCAATGTGCAGGTCCAGGCCACTATTCCCAATCCGAAGCGCAATCTGCTGCCCGGCATGTTCGCCAACGTACGCATTGACGTCGGAGCGGCCGAGGAGCGACTGACGCTGCCGCAGGCCGCAATCACCTACAACCCGTACGGATCGACCGTGTTCGTGGTCGAGAAGGCCAAGGCGGATCAAGCCAAGTCTGAAAAATCGCAGTCCAAGGCCGGCCAGGCCGCCGCCCCGGCTGGCGGCGAGCCGTTGGTTGCGCGCCAGGTGTTCGTCGAGACCGGGCCGACGCGCGGCGACCAAATTTCGATCATCAAGGGTCTGGAGGCGGGCGAGCAGGTCGTTACCAGCGGGCAGCTCAAGCTGAAGAACGGCACACCGGTGGTGGTTGACAACCGTGTTGAGCCGACCAACAACCCGAACCCGACGCCGCAGGAACACTGACGGGAATTCCCCGATGAAATTCACCGACCTCTTCATCCGCCGACCGGTGCTGGCCATGGTGATCAGCCTGCTGCTGGTCGTGCTGGGACTGCGCGCACTCGACAGTCTGCCGATCAACCAGTACCCGAAAACCGAGAACGCGGTGGTAACGATCACCACCACCTACTACGGCGCGGATGCCGCGACGGTGGCCGGCTTCATCACGCAGCCGCTCGAGGCCGCGATCGCCCAGGCACAGGGCATCGACTATCTGTCGTCCTCCAGCAGCCTCGGCGTCTCGGTGATCACCGCGACGCTACGCCTGAATTACGACGCGAACCGCGCGCTGACCGAGATCAACACCCTGGTGGCGTCGGTGCGCAACCAGCTGCCGGCGCAGGCGCAACAGCCGGTGCTCACCGTCCAGACCGGGCAAACGACCGACGCCATGTACATCGGCTTCTACAGCAATGAGATGCCGAACAACAACATCACCGACTATCTGGTGCGCGTGGTGCAGCCCAAGCTCAATTCGATCCAGGGTGTGCAGACCGCCGAAATCCTCGGCGCGCGCACCTTCGCGCTGCGCGCCTGGCTCGACGCGTCGAAGATGGCCGCGGTCGGCGTCACCGCGGCCGACGTCGCCGCGGCGCTCACCGCGAACAACTACCTGGCCGCGGTTGGCCAGAGCAAGAACGACATGGTGACCGTTCCGCTGAACGCGAACACCTCGCTGCACAGCGTCGAAGAGTTCAAGAACCTGGCGATCAAGAGTGCCAACGGCGCGATCGTGCGCCTGCAAGACGTGGCGACCGTCACGCTCGGGTCGGAGAACTACGACTTCAACGTTGCGTTCAACGGGGTGCGCTCGGTGTTCATCGGGGTCAAGGTCGCGCCGGAGGCCAACATCCTGACCGTCGCCGACGCAGTGCGCAAGGCGTTCCCCGACATCCAGAGCCAGTTGCCCACCTCGCTGACCGGCAAGATCGTCTACGACTCGACCGATTTCATCAACAGCTCGATCCATGAAGTGGTCAAGACGCTGGTCGAGGCGCTGCTGATCGTCACGATCGTGATTTACCTGTTCCTGGGCACGCTGCGCGCGGTGATCGTGCCGGTGATCGCGATGCCGCTGTCCCTGATCGGCACCTTCTTCGTGATGCTGATGCTCGGTTACTCGGTCAACCTGCTGACACTGCTGGCGCTGGTGCTGGCGATCGGGCTGGTGGTGGACGATGCGATCATCGTCGTCGAGAACGTGGACCGCCACATGCGCGAGGGCAAGACAGCGTTCCAGTCGGCGCTGATCGCCGCGCGCGAGCTGGGCAGTCCCATCCTGGCGATGACCGTGGTGCTGGTCGCGGTGTACGTGCCGATCGGCTTCCAGGGGGGCCTCACCGGCGCGCTGTTCACCGAATTCGCATTCACGCTCGCCGGTGCGGTCACGGTGTCGGGTATCGTCGCGCTGACGCTGTCGCCGATGATGTGCTCTCGCTTCTTCAAGCCCGAGCAGGACAGCGGCCGGTTCGCGACACTGATCGAACACACGTTCGAGCGGGTCCACCGCGGCTACCTTCGGCTGCTCGGCAGCCTGCTCAAGACCTGGCCGGTGCTGATCGTGATGGGCTTGATTCTGGTCGCCTGCCTGGGCTTGATGTTCAAGATGTCCAAGTACGAGCTCGCGCCCGAAGAGGATCAGGGCATCGTGCTTGGCATATTGCAGGGCCCGGCGACCGCCACGATCACTCAGATGCAGACCTACGCCGATCAGGTTTTTCAGGATTCGAAGTCGCTGCCCGAATACCAGCAGATCTTCCAGTTGACCGGGCAGCCGTCGCCGAACAGTGGCATCGCCGGCATCATCCTGAAGCCCTGGGACCAGCGCACGCGCAGCGCGCACGAGGTCCAAACCGAATTGCAGCAGCGCTGGAACAAGATCGCGGGGGCCCGCGTCGCGGCATTCCAGTTCCCGCCGCTGCCGGGCGCGTCGGGCCTGCCGGTGCAGTTCGTGATCAAGAGCACCGAGCCGTTCCAGAATCTGAATACCCTGGCACAGCAGCTCATGGACAAGGCGCGCGCCGACGGCAAGTTCTACTACGTCGACGCCGATCTGAAGTACGACCTGCCGCAGGCGACGCTGATGATCGACCGGGACAAGGCCGCGACACTCGGCATGACCCAGCAGGATGTGGGCAACGCGCTGACCGCGGCCCTGGGCGGCGGTTACGTCAACTACTTCTCGATCGCGGGACGCTCGTACAAGGTGATTCCGAAGGTGCTGCAGGTGGATCGGCTCGATCCGTCGAACGTGCTGAACTTCTACATCAAGACGCCGAACAATGGCCTAGTGCTGGCTAGCACCGTGGCGAGCCTGAAGTACTCGGTCGAGCCCGAAACGATCAACCACTTCCAGCAGCTCAATTCGGTCACGATTTCGGGCGTGCCCAGCGGTCCGCAAGGTGACACGCTGCAGTACCTGCGCGACGAGGTGCACCAGCTCGCGCCCAGCGGCTACCAGGTCGACTACGCCGGCCCGTCGCGCCAGTTCGTGCAGGAGTCGGGCGGCTTCGCCGTGACTTTCGCGTTTGCGCTGATCATCGTGTTCCTGGCGCTCGCGGCGCTGTTCGAGAGTTTCCGCGACCCGGTGGTGATCCTGGTCTCGGTGCCGATGGCGCTGTTCGGCGCGATGATATTCGTGTTCCTCGGCTTCGCGTCGATGAACATCTACACCGAGGTCGGCCTGGTGACGCTGATGGGCCTGATCAGCAAGCACGGCATTCTGATCGTTGAAGTCGCCAACACGCTGCAGCACGAGGGCAAAGCGAAGCGCGACGCGATCATCCAGGCCGCTGGCACCCGGCTGCGCCCGATCCTGATGACCACGGCGGCGATGGTGTTCGGCGTGGTGCCGCTGGTGATCGCCTCCGGCGCCGGCGCGGCAGGGCGGCAGGCCATGGGCATCGTGATCTTCACGGGCATGGCGATCGGCACGCTGTTCACGCTGTTCGTGGTGCCGGCGATGTACCTGTTCCTCGCCACCGACCGCAGCAAGCAACGCGCCGCCAAAGACGCCGAGATGCCAGGCACCATGCCGGATGCGACCTGACAAGGGCTATTCCACCTCAAAGCCGCCGCAAGGCGGCTTTTTCATGGCTCAATGAAAGTCCCGGCTACGGCCGGCCTGCTCGCCGAGGCGGCCCAGCAGCGGCGTGAGGTCCTGCAAACGCCCGGCCACCAGATGCCGCACCTCGCCGCCGCTCTCCTCGTCGCGCTGCCAGATGCCCTGCACCGCGAGCAGGCGTGAGCGCAGCAGTTCATCACGCTGGCGCTCGCGCACATGCTTCCACACGATCACGTTGACCGGGCCGGTTTCATCTTCCAGTGTGACGAAGATCGTGCCCTTGGCCGTCTGCGGCTGCTGGCGCACGGTGACCAGGCCGCAGGCTGCCACCTGCTGGCCGCTGGGCAGATCCTGCAGCTCGTGCGCCGTCAGCAGTTGCATGCGCGCCAGCCGCGGCCGCAGCAGCGCCAGCGGATGGCGGCGCAGGGTGAGGCCCATGGCGGCGTAGTCGAACACGATCTCCTCGCCCTCGGGCGCGGCGGGCAGCGCCAGCGCCTCTTCATGGACTGGCGCGCCCTGCAGCAGCGCCGGCGCACGCTGTTGCGCGGCAGCGTCCCAGACCTGCTGGCGCCGATGCCCTGACAGCGACATCAGCGCATCGGCCGCGGCCAGCGCATCGAGGTCTGACCGGCCGAGCTG
>SCRU01000046.1 GCA_004323695.1 Burkholderiaceae bacterium | reverse complement strand
GCCGAAGTTCATGCCGCTCGAGAGTGACTCGGGCGAGCCGTAGCCGAAGAACAGCAGCTCGCCGGTGTCCGGATCGGTCTTGGGATGGGCCGTGAACCGGTCGTGCAGCCCGCCGCCGAAGTCGGTGCTGCCGAGTGTGTCGAGCGTGGGCAGATCGATGGCAATCGGCAAATGCGCCTCTTCGAGCGCGAGCACCTGGCCGGCGTGGCGGATCACGTTGGTGTTGGCCGAGCCATTGTCTTCCGGCGGCGGCGCCCCGTCAGGTGTTCCGTTGCGCGAGCCGGCACCGGGGTGGCGGATGGCGGCATCGGCGGCCTGCCAGCGCGCGGTACGCACCCAGCGGTTGCGATAACCCACCTGGCCGTCGGCGATAGTGAAGGCGTGCAGCATGCCGTCGCCAATGAACCAGTGCTCCTTCGGATGAGGCACCCGGGGATTGGGGCCGTTGCGCACCAGCGTGCCACGCAAGCCGGCGGGCAGTTGGCCCTGCAGCGGCAGCGAGGCGATCCCGGTCTCGAAGTCGATGGGCGCCATGTTGGGCGGCGGTGCATTGCGATGGGGCGTGGATTCATTCATGAGTGGCTCCTGGGTGAAGTGATCTTTCCAATGGAAATATCTCAGAATCCCGATCACACGTCAAGTTATTTTTCCAATGTTAAGATTTCGTTGCAACGAACCGCTCGCCATGACCGTCCCGCATCCCCGTACCCGCAAACCCGCATCCGCAGCGCCGCGCCGCGCCGCCGCAAAAAAGGCCGTCGCACCCAAGCCTTACCACCACGGCGCGCTGCCCGAGGCATTGCTCGCCGCGGCCGAGGCCGTACTGGTGCGCGATGGCCTGGCCGGCCTGGGCCTGCGCGCGATCGCGCGCGAGGCGGGGGTGTCGCACACGGCGCCCAAGCACCATTTCGGTGACACCACCGGCTTGTTGAGCGAACTCGCGGCGGTCGGGTTCTGGCGGTTGCGCGACGCCATGCTGGCGGCAATGGCGCCGCTGGACCCTTCCGATGCAAATGGCCGGCGAGACGCGATCGGCCATGCCTATGTGCACTTCGCGCACCGGAATCCAGCGCTGTTCGGCCTGATGTTCCGCAACGAGATCATCGACTGGCGCCGCCCCGCGCTGGCCGAAGCCGCCGGCGCCGCGATAAGGGTGATGGCGCTCACCATCAGCGGCAAGGCGGCCCCACCCGCCATCTCGCCGCTGGCGTTGTCGGGGACCGAGGTCGTGCGCATCACCGCCGCGTGGGCCCATGTGCATGGCCTGGCAACCCTGCTGATCGACCAGCGGCTGCAAGGCATTCTGAAGACCACGCGAGCGTTCGACAACTCGCTCGCGCTGGTTGACGCCGTGCTGCGAGACACCAAGCCAGGGCTGGGCCCGGCCACTCCTGAAGCCACTGCGGTACGCCGGAAAAAATAGGCAAAATACCTGGCAAGCCGTTGCCCATATTAGACAATCAGCTATTCAAATCATAGCGACTCACGAGCAGGCCCGGAACGCCACAACGCCCAGGCACCGAGCAGCAGCAAGGCCACGGCCAGCAGGCTGGGCCCGGCCACATGACGGGTGCCATCCGTCGCGGCCAGCGCGA